>NZ_JBNHER010000151.1:0-1667 GCF_050015975.1 Dapis purpurea BLCC-M126
TAGCTGCTTTTACTACTGTTATTGGCTGGTTTCCTTCTGTTTTGACAGTTTGTATATTTTTATTTGCTTTGTCTACCATGATTTCTAGTAGTTATTATGGTCAAGTTTGCTGGCAATATTTATTTGGAGATAGAAGTGTAATTATATATAAAATCTTGTTCTTACTAGGTGTCTTTGTTGGTACAGTTACTAATCCAGAAGCTGTAATTCAATTCGCTGATGCTTTGAAAATAACTCTCGCTTTTCCTACTTTACTCGGTACTTATTTCCTCTGTGGTAAAGTCGCAACAGACCTAGAAAATTATATGAAACGTTTACAAACAGGAGAAATGATTTCAGTAAATTAATCCTTTTAGCTTCAGATGTCCGAATTGTTTGGCACTATAATTATCCACCTAGGAAGGAGCGGTATATTCATTTCGATATACTTCCCCCGTATTTTCAAAAGTAACTAATGTGTCTGCAACATTGACATCTTCTTGTATTGTGATTTCATCAATTGGCGAAATTCCCATATTACCAATAATTTTGGCTGTAGAATTCTTGGCTTCGATGTATTCTTGAATTTCCTGATAATAGCTAATACTCGCCCCATCTGCTGACATTTCATCCAGAAATATGCCGTCGATATCAAAACCTGTATCTAGGTAATATCCAGAGTTATAGTATTTATCTATGTATGCTTTTACTAGGTTAATATTACGGTTTCCGTAGTCGGTTGCTACATAGCCATAAACTATCTGGATTTTTGGAAAAAAGTAAAATATATTTACCTCTATCCCATAATAAGATACTAATTCTGATTCTCAGATGAACGAGATAGTCCAAGGCATCGTCGATTCAATGAACAAAAGAGTATCCAGTGCAGTTGAGGAAGCTAAAGCGCTCAACGCAGACACCAGACTCAGAGAAACTGCGATTCTAAAAACGGTATAAACTAATAAGGAGATTTTTCGACGTAACCAGAAAGTTTTATTTGAGATTGAATACCTCCGAACTCCCTATAATAATCAGACTAATTAAGGCTTTCTTTGATGGTTTTTTAGCTAATTGGTAATAATTATTGCTCTCCAACAAACAAGCCAGTAGAAATCTAGTCCTACTGGCTTTACAGCCTTAGCGTATAATATTCCGGTTTTTGCAAGGTTTCCCCTGTACCGCCCAAATTTTCAATCGATCTTACCGAGAAGAAAAATTAGGGACTACACAAAAGAAAACTCGCTACCACTTGCATTCATACCTGTAACTCCATCAACAACAGCAATTAGTTCACTACCATTGTTAGTATAGATAGCTGTTCCTGCTGGTAACCCAGAAACATTTTCCTCAAGAGTATAGTCAGAACTACTGCCATATAGTTGAATTTGGTCGCCCTCAACACTACTAAAAGTACGGATAAGAGCGTAATCTGCTGTACCATTATCATCATAGTAAATCTGACCAGAGCCTAAGATAAATAAATCTGCACCAGCACCTCCTTCCAAAATATCTATATCTGAATTTCCTGGTTGTCCGTCTTGTCGTTCGCCTGGTCCGCCTGGTTGTCCGCCTAGTCCGCCTGGTTGTTCGTCTTGTCCGCCTGGTCCTGGTTGTCTGCCTTGTTGTTCGCCTGGTCCGCCTGGTTGTTCGTCTTGTCCGCCTGGTCCTGGTTGTCTGCCTTGTTGTTC
>NZ_JBNHER010000151.1:1767-41155 GCF_050015975.1 Dapis purpurea BLCC-M126
CCTGGTCCTTGTTGTTCGCCTGGTCCTGATTGTCGTTCGTTTTGTGCGCCTGGTCTTTGTTGTCTGCCTTGTTGTTCGCCTGGTCCTGATTGTCGTTCGTTTTGTGCGCCTGGTCCTTGTTGTTCGCCTCGTTCGCCTCGTTCGCCTCGGAAATATTGGTATCTCATTGATAAATCTCCTTTAAATAATTTTTGATTTCAAAAAAACTGACTTTTAGAAATTTAAAGTTGGTTTTTGTGTGTGATTTCTTTACCAAGTATGGTCGAAGCAAAAACTTTTGGCATTAGTATTTTTACGAGATTTTTATTAAAGTTTTGATGTAGGGGGATTCGCACTTCGTAACAGCTTATCTAGTATGGGGTCTACTAATTTTTTAAAAATTTGATACTCTCATATTTTATCCGTGATTATGCAGATAAATGGTGGTATTTTCTATTTCATCCAGAGATTGCGCCTGATAATAATCTGGCAGAACGTTGATTACGCTTGGCAATCAACAAACGGAAAGTTAGTGGTGGCTCAAGAAGGATGGAGCGATTTCAGTACACAGCCTGCTTTGCTGAGTGTAGTGCAAACCTGTCATCGCCAGGGAGATTCTGTGGTTGATTTCTTTGAAAAGTCTTTGGTAGTGCTTACCAGTAAAGAACTGTCATCAAATATGTCCCTGATTCCTACATCTTATACTTCAACCTTACCGTCTAGAAGATTTCTGGAAGTTACAGATCTTGACTTGGGTAGCGATCGTTCTCACCTAAATCCTTACAAATGAATTAGAGCATCTCTTTTTAAGCATCTGCGATCAAGACACACCTTTTTATAACATTTTTTTTCAAAGTGGTATATATAAATACCATCAACCTAGTCTACGGTACTTATGTTGAAATGTGAAATAATTCATAAAATTACTGTGGGGTCAAAGTTGTAAAACTATAAAATCTTACTTTTAACTTTTAACTTCCCTACTCTCTTAAAAAGGTTAAATTAATTTTGCAAAGGTACTTATCATAACAAAGTTTAATGCTTCCTTTACTATGGCTGAATATTTATACTTTCATGGTATAAGTGTTTAGTTAAGAAAAATTATTAGCAGGTAAAGTTGAAAATGAAAAGACGAATTTGGCTATATATGCTACTGTTTCTATTAATACCAACTGTTGCTTTAGCAACAGAACCAGAAACAGCAGATAGTTTCATTACAAGCATAGATCAAGCTTTTTCAGGTTTTGTAAATGTAATATTTAGCATCCTTTTCTTTAGTCTTGGTGGTTTTCCTTTAATTGTTTTATGGCTGATTATTGGCGCAATTTTTTTTACTATTAGAATGCAATTTATCAATATTCGTGCTTTCAAACACGCTATTGATATCGTCAGAGGTAAATACGATGACCCCGAAGATCAAGGAGAAGTATCTCATTTTCAAGCTTTGGCTGCAGCATTGTCAGGAACTGTAGGATTAGGCAATATTGCAGGTGTAGCTGTAGCCGTTAGTATTGGGGGACCTGGGGCTGCATTTTGGATGACGATCGCTGGTTTTTTTGGGATGACCAGTAAATTTGTAGAATGTACCCTGGCTCAAAAATATCGCATTATTAAACCTGATGGTACTATTTCTGGTGGACCGATGCGCTATCTATCGGCAGGTTTAGCAGAAATGGGGCAGGGAACTTTAGGTAGAGTTCTCGCTGTCCTGTTCTCTGTATTGTGTATTTCTGCTGCTTTCGGTGGCGCTAATATGTTCCAAGCAAATCAGTCTTATGGAGCTGTTTCTACTGTATTGCCTTTGCCTAGTTGGGTTTATGGTTTAGTACTTGTAGTTTTAGTGGGGCTGGTAATTATTGGTGGTATTCAGCGTATTGGTATGGTGGCAGGTACTCTTGTACCTGTGATGTGTTTACTCTATGTTTTGGCTTCCCTATTTATTCTCCTAGCTAATATTACCGAAATTCCTGGGGCGATCGCTACTATTGTTTCTGGTGCTTTTGCTCCCAAGGCAATAGAGGGTGGTGTTGTTGGTGTGATTATTCAAGGGTTTCAACGTTCTGTTTTTTCTAATGAAGCTGGTGTAGGTTCTGCAGCGATCGCTCACTCTGCTGCTAGAACTGATGAACCTATTCGTGAGGGTTTAGTAGCGCTTTTGGAGCCATTTATTGATACTATTGTTGTGTGCAATATGACGGCTTTGGTGATTGTAATTACTAAGGTATATAATGCTGATGAGTTTGCTGCTTTGCGAGAAGCGAAGAAAGGAGCAGAATTAACTTCTGCTGCTTTTGGTACTGTTTTGGCATGGTTTCCAATTTTATTAGCGATCGCTGTTTTCTGTTTTGCGTTTTCCACAATGATTTCTTGGAGTTACTACGGCGAACGTTGTTGGGATTATTTGTCTGGTGGTAGAGGCTTAATTATTTACAAAATCTTGTTTTTGGTTGCTGCTTTTGTCGGTTCGGTATCTAACCCATCTTCTGTAATTAATTTTAGTGATGCTACTTTACTGTCAATGGCTTTTCCTAATATTTTGGGTGGCTATTTTTTGTGTGGTCAAGTAGCAAAGGATTTACAAAATTATATGAGTCGTCTCGGAAAAGGAGAGATGGTTCCTGTTAAGTAAAACTTTTCTGTTTATCTTTTCCTTTATGGGTTTAATATCCCACTGTCACTAGTAATATCTACAAATAGTTGGAGTTTGTAGAAGTGGAGTGAGTTGGATAAAATACTCCTATCCAATTTTCTCAACTTCGGTCTTCCTTCTTCCTTCTTACTTCTCCCTTCTTCTTTCTTCCACTATCAAAAAAGCAATGAGTATATTTCCTAAAAACTCGGTACTTGTGCCCATAGATTTTTCTGATGAATCTATTAAGGCAATTAATGTGGCTCTAGAATTTGTTGCAGATATTTCTCATTTATGGGTGCTTCATGTCTTGCCCCGTCTTACTCCTGCTGAACCAGGAGTAAGGTGGCATACTGTTGATGACCAGAGTCGCAAACAGCAGGTGAAAAAGGTGTTTCATGAACAATTCTCAGAGCAGGAATATGAAGGTATTAATTTTAGTGTGGCGATCGGAACTCCCGCTCCAGAAATCTTGGACTATGCTCACGAAAAAAAAGTGGAGTTAATTATAATTCCTTCCCATGGACATACTGGTATTGGTCGATTTTTATTGGGATCTGTTGCTGAACGGGTTGTCAGGTATTCCAATTGCCCTGTTTTAGTGCTGCGAAAGTAAACCCATTACATCCAAGTCAAAAAGTAGATTTTTCCTTCTATAAGGAAAAATCTAGTTATTTTTAATCTTAACCTATTCTTTATTAACTTTAATTAAGAGGACTATCCTGAATGATTAGTAGGGATCATACAATAATATATAGAACTACCTTCCACTAGATAGAGGAGTAGGAAATATGTTAAGAACTCCTACATTTGGGGTGAATCAATACCACACACTCATTCAATATATTAGGCAAACTATTCTCCATTGGCTGAAAATTTTTTGGAAATTTAGTTTGTTTTATGGTGAGTATATTGCTAATCCACCTTGGCAAAAAACTGAAAAAAGGACATTATAGAAATTAGTCAACTTGTGTTAAAGACTGTTTGAATACCTTGGAGAACGGATTTTTTTTCGACAGCATGATATGTCTATGGGGAACAGTCATAACAGAGAGTGTTCCAAATTGGCCAATCGGGTAACTACAAAGTTAAGCTTAAAGTTATCTAAGGGGTAAAAACAGAAGCTGAAATATTACTCAAATCTACTGAAAGATACTCTTTTTCAGGCGTTGCATATTTGTGGTGTGGGATGAATTGTAGATTTGGAGGCAGAGTAATTATAAAGATAGGGTTTACCCAATTATTAATTATTAATAATTAATAATTAAATAATTCTGGTTTAAAGCCTCCCCTTTTAAGGGGAAAAAAAGTGCTAGGATATTTCCTTATCTTCAATTCCCGTACGGTTTTAACCAGAGGTAATTATCAATTATCAATTATCAATTAATGAACTGTTCCGTAAAGATTCATCCTTTGATTCAGCAACGCTTTTTTGAATATGATAATTACCAGGAGTAATCTATTTAGGTTGTTACTCCTGGTATTACATTAATAACTTTGAATAACTGCGAGGTGAAAAACTCTGATTTTCCTTAGTTTGCTCAACCTCATCAGCACTAAAGCTAATTTTTATCTTTAAAAACCTAAAGCTGCTCTGGTACGAGGTCCAACAATACCATCTGGTCTTAAGCCAACATCGCGTTGGAATGCTTTAACTGCATACTTAGTTTTACGACCAAAATAGCCAGTTGCACGAGGATGATGGAAATAGCCCATAATTCCTAGTTGGTGTTGCAACCTAGCTACTCTATGTCCACGGCTACCATAGTGAAGATAATATCCATGACGGCGGTGACGACGATGACCCTTGTAAGAAGCATGGCGATAGTGGGGACGATGATATCCCTTACCTGAAGACTTATAGCCATGGCCATAACCACGACAAGGGTTATAACAAGCAGCAGCGGAATCGGCAGTTGTGCTGAGGGCACCTAAAATAGTAGCGGCTGATAGAAGACCCATCATACCTAAGCTAGAGAATCTTTTCCAGTTTACTGATGCAAAGGTGGGTTCAACTGTAGAACTTTCTTCTGCGGTAGCTAGGTGAGAATATGCTAGTGTTTCCATAACTCCTCTAATGAGTAATATTTGACATTTTTTTGTGAGTGGCTATCGACTTGCCTTATAGCATTCTCGATATCTTTTGCAGTGCGACACTCAAAAAAAGTAAATTTTATTTTTGGTAATCCCGTGAAGTATACAACTCCAGAGGATTTAGTTAAATTTAGAATATTAACTAAGGAAATTATGCAATTTCCTTAGTTGCATTACTAGGCTACCATGTTAGGTAGATTGTTTATGCATAATATTCAAAAAAATTATCAAAGTCCTCAATTAGTCTCTATTATATTGTGGACTTTGAGGATATCAAAAGCTTAGTAGCAGCCGTAGCCACCACCGTAGCCACCGTAGCCACCACCATAGCCACTACCGTAGCGACCGTATCCACCACGGCTACCATAGCTACCGTAGCCACGAGAGTGACCATAGGAACGGTTGTAGGAGCTACTAACAACTTTTTTATAGTAGTGACCAGAGTTACGACCATAGCTACGAGAACGACCATAATTACCATAGCCACCATAGCCACCGTAGCTACCATAGCCATAACCACCATAAGCAGAAGCAGAATCAGCAGTTAAGCTCATTGCTCCAGCTAAAGTAGCAGCAGATAGTAAACCCATTGCACCAACACTGGATAGCTTTTTGAAGTCTACACAGACAGTAAACTCTTTATTATCAGAGTCTTCTGCACTGAAGGCTAAATGGGAAAATGCTAATGTTTCCATAAATTCCTCTGTTTAATCAAATTAAATGAACTACTGCCAAACAGTATTTTACCTGATTACCTAATTAACAATTACATCCTAAATTTAAAGATACCTCTGAAGCGGGACTTTAAATCTAGATGTAAAAATTAGATTTGCGGTTTAGTAGATGTACTCCCAGTCTATGCCAAGAATCGGATAGATAAGTGCGAAATTCGCACATACAGAATATCACAGAAATTATATAACTCAAGTCAAGTAAAACTACCAAATAAAATTGAGCTGGCCTTTACTTTTTAGGATGGACTACTTAGACCTCAGCAGACTTTCCTACAACTTGACGTTAGAATGTTTTTATCATGCTAAATCACTAAAAGCAAGTTTTTTTTATTTTTAATATAGAAATCTCATATTTTGAAACATCAAATCAAGCTTGGCATATTGAAATCAAGCTCCAATTATTGGCAGCTTTTACCATATATTTATAACTATTGGCCAACTATTGTCAAGGCATTGGCCTGTACATTAGTGTTTACTATTTTCTGGCCGATTTTAGCTTGGCTAATGGGTGAAATGGCAGGTTATATCGGCAGGGGAGATGTGGGGGCGATCGCTCAACTGGCAAGTCTCACAGCTATCATTTTTCTGATTAAGGGTACTGTACAGTATGGTCAAGATACCCTGATGGCAAAAGCAGCTTTAACTATTGCTTTAGATTTGCGTAAACAAGTTTATTCTCATCTACAAAGACTAAATATTAGTTACTTTGAAAACTCAAAAACTGGAGACCTTTCATATCGAATTACAGAAGATATTGACCGGACGGGAGAAGTTATCAATAAATTTTTTCACCAATTTGTTCCTTGCATTTTACAATTAATTGTTGTACTAGGGTACATGATTTATTTGAATTGGCAGTTAACTCTGGCAACTTTAATTATTGCACCTTTAATGGCATTGTTAATAGGTTGGTTTGGAGAGTTATTACTTTCTTTTTCCCATAAAAGTCAAAATCACATTTCTAATTTATCAGCTTTAATAACAGAGGTATTTAGTGGTATTAGAGTAGTTCAAGCTTTTGCTGCTGAGGAATATCAAATTGCTCAATTTTCTGTGGAAGCTGAACAAAACCGACAAGCAAAATACATGACAGAAAAAGTTAAAGCTCTTCAGTTTGTAGTAGTCGGTTTCTTGGAAGCAATGAGTGTAGTTTTTTTGTTTTTTTTGGGGGGATGGCAAATATCTCAGGGAAATATGACTGGAGAAGGTTTTATTAGTTATCTAACCGGTGTAGCTTTGTTAATCGATCCAATTTCTTTAACAACAAGTAATTATAGTGATTTTAAACAAGGTGAAGCTTCTTGCGACCGGGTTTTTGAACTGTTAAAAATTCAACCTCAAGTTATAGAAAAATCAGATGCGATACCTCTTCCTGCCATAATGGGAAAAGTAGAGTATAAGAATGTTTGTTTTTCTTATAATCCTGAAAAGCAGGTTTTAAAAAATATGAATTTGTTAGTAAATTCAGGAGAGATAATTGCTTTGGTTGGTGCTTCTGGAGCAGGAAAAACTACACTTGTAAATTTGCTACCTAGATTTTATGATGCTCACTCAGGGGAAATATTAATTGATAATATTAATGTTCAAGATGTTACTCTTGCAAGTCTGAGAAGACAAATTGGAATTGTACCTCAGGAGGTAACATTATTTTCAGGAAAAATTTCACAAAATATTGCTTTTGGTCAACTAGATTATAATATTGATGCTGTAAAAGAGGCAGCTAAAGTTGCTAATGCTCATCAGTTTATTACTAAGCTCCCGGAAGGTTATCAAACTTGGGTAGGTGAAAGGGGAGTTAATTTATCTGGAGGGCAAAGACAAAGAATAGCGATCGCTCGTGCAGTATTAGAAAATCCGAGGATATTAATATTAGATGAAGCCACTTCTTCTCTTGATTCTGAATCTGAATATTTAGTACAAGAAGCGTTGGAAAGATTGATGAAGGGCAGGACAGTATTTATTATTGCCCATAGACTGGCAACTGTGCGACGTGCTCATCGAATTTTAGTTATGGAAAATGGTGAAATTTTAGAGTCAGGTACCCATGCAGAATTATTAGAAAAAGGTGAACTTTACACTCGTTTCTATCAGAAACAGTTTAGTTAATATCTTGTAAGTATTCAGCTTTCAGCTAGCCTCGTGGGTTGTAACTACCTATCAGCAATTAGCTTTATACAAAATCAATTGATATGGGACTATTGAGAGACTCAATTCCTATTTTAAAGTGTCGGGTAGTTCAGTTATAAGTTAGCCTCCTACAGAGGAACTTCACTTTTCATGTCGGCAACAGCCGAAAAGTGAAACAGTTCTATAGTAGCTCGTGGAATAGGAAGGCTTAAAATACTAAATTTTCTTTTTTCTTGGTCGATTAGATATAGCGTGCTCTACCAGAGCGGGAAACTTCAGCATTGTATTCTACAGGATACTCCGCTTTTCATGTCGGGGATAGCCATTATACGGAGTTATACCAATTATTATACATTAATACTATACTTCACTAAGACTTCAACAGTCAACTAATTAGCCAGATTGAAAATCAGTTTTTGAATTATCAGTCAAGTCATTCATTATTATTCCTATATTTATCTCTCCCCCCACCTCCCACACTTCCCCTTCTGGGAGGGGTTAGGGGTGGGTACTACACTTCTCCACCTAATCAAATATAGCAAAATTTTTCAGAAATAGGTATTATGCACCAGCAAAACGACCGCTTTTTATATCCTTTTAAGGGGAGGCTATTGACCTTATTTTCTAGTCAAAGTAGATCTGAATATCTGAAATATTCTCAGTAAATGTTTTTACTTTAAAAAAATAAAATATGCTTGTATTTTTTACTGAAAAATATTTGGGAGTTGGAAATATATCCTAGTTCATTAAAGGGATAAAAAACGACTTGCTTGTTTTAAAAAATGTAAACAAATGAACTTCTTTGGTGGCAGTCTTAATCAACTTGCGTTAAAGTTAAGTTATAGTCTAGAAGTAAGTATTAAGTAGATACCTTTTGTTTTCTAGTTTAAAGTTAAAGCTAATAAAACTTAATACTCAGTAATAGATGAAGTAATCTAAGTCAGTCAATTTATTCTGGAAAAATGTGTTGGTTTATGTCTTGATTGTAAAGGTAGCATTCAAGTTAAACTACAGAAATATTGGAAAGTATGAGGCAAATAGCTTAAATTGGGAGCTAAATTTAACTCTCAAGTAAAACAAGCTATGGCAGAAATAGCTTTGTCTTCTCTTCTATGGTCAGATTGTACAATAACTGCAAAAAAAATAAACCTCTGAAAAAAGCATTTCCTAAGTTTAAGCGTTATTCTTCGTTTATGGAACATAAAACCTTTGAAAGTTCCCATTTAGAGGAGAGAAAATCTATAACTTTCACAGATAAATTAGGAATAAGAAATCTCAAACTTAAACAGAGTTGAGATTAGCATCTTTGATGAAATAAACACATTAAGCAAGTACGTTTAATTCCTAAGATTGGTAGTTAAGCTAAGAGTAATTTTAAATGCTTCTTAGCAAGTCATAAGTCAGAACTAATAAGGGTATTCTTTTGAACTAGATTAAGATAAATTTTTTTAATTCCTTGTAGAGATAGAAATGTTGTGAAATCAGAAAACTTTTAGGGAAAAGTTTAAAAGTGTTCCAAGTGAATTAATAGGTGAAAATCGAGGAAATATAGGAATTATAATCACTCTATCTATAAAGGGAGATAAAATCTTAGGAAGCTCTACAAAAAAATAACAGATTAAAATTATAAGTATCCCAAAAGGAGAAAACTACTATGATGGAAATTATACCTCTAGCGAATCATAACATCATTGGTCTTAGTATTGATGGGAAAATTGAAACAAAAGACATTGAAAAAATGAAAAATTTAGTTGAGGAAAGATTAAAATCTCAACCTAAATTACGAGTTTATGTTGAAGTTAAAAAGTTTCAAGGAATATCTATGGTAGGTTTATGGAAAGACTTAAAATTTGCTTTCCCAAATCTAAAATATTTTGAGAAAAAAGCGGTTGTATGTGATCAAGCTTGGGTACATAAGTTGGCTGTTTTTAGTAATAAAATTTTTAGTAATATTGCCAAGATCGAGATAAAATGTTTTTATTGGTCAGAAAAAGACCAGGCTTTAGAATGGATAATAAGTAGTAATGCACAATTAATTACACAAAGTTAAATTTGAAACTCTTAATCTAGTCTAGATAATGTAGCAATTCCCATGTTGCTGAGGTACAAAATTCATTTGTTTTAGGGAACATTTAACTGGGAATAAGGAACAGAAAAGAAATAAAAATAGGTGTACCTCATCAGCCTGAAAAACCCTATAATCTGTCACTAAATCAACTAAAAAATTATATAAACTTGAATTAAACCAAGGAATAGACTGATTGGAAAACAAAAAAAATTACACTAAAATGGGACAATTTAGAGAGCGAAGGTTTTCCCTATTTTTATTTCTTACCTCCAGTTAACTACCACCTACTCCTTAGTCTCTACTCTCTATTTTCACTTTATAGCGGTTTTCACAAAGGTAGACTACAAAATTTCTTCCTTCTCTCCTAGATAACTAAAGCCTTCTTCCTTCTCTCCTAGATAACTAAAGCCTTCTTCCTTCTTCCTTTCAACCCAAATCTCTGTACTCTATATTAATGAAAATTGCTATAACTATCTTGTTTGAATTTAGTATGAGGTAATAGATTTTTTAGCTTTTTAGTAATTATTCAGCTATTAGCAGTCAGCTTTTAGCATTGAATAAATGGGATATAGATAACTTTAGATAGGGATTTGTATTCTCATAATTATTGCTCAATATAATTACCTAGGCAAAATTAATTACCTAATTTTATTCCCTATAATTTTTACAATATAAGTTGTTCAGCATCTAGACTATCTTTCAAGAATTGAGAATTGAGAATTGAGAATTGAGAATTAAGAATTGAGAATTACCTCTCCTTGAAAAGAAGAGGATTGACGAACAGGAAATTTTTTATTTATTATCCCCTTAAAAAGGGAGGCTTTAAACCACAATATTTCGGTAATTAATTTTGCATAACTTACTGAGCTAATTGCTGATAACGCAGTTCCTATGTAAAAGGCCAGGTGACTGCTAAATACTTAAGCTTTTTGCCAGATTTTAGTTAAAATTAGGGCTTTGAATATAGTCTGAAAAGTTAAATGAAACTCCATCCTTAATGGCAAGTTAGAAATCAAACTTTTGCAGAAAACTATTAATTGATATCTTGATAATTTTTGGATATGAATCATTCAAAATAATCTGCAAAATTTCAACTATTATAGTGAAATGTTTGACTTGAATTAAACCTCTAAAAACTCTGGTCTATTGCCTCTTACCTATTGCTTTTCAGAAGCAAAAACTTTTTTAGTAGACTCTAATTAGGGCTTGCTGATTAATTATGAAAGTATTGACAGATGAAGACTTGAGCATTTTTGAGCCCTTAAAAAGTAACAGCTTTTTGGTGGATAGAGCTGCAAAAAGTTATTATTTTGAGATGATTATGGCAGAAAAATTGAGGAATAATTTTTCGAGTACCTCCCCTATAATTCCCATTTCTCCTGTCTCCTGTCTCCTGTCTCCTGACTCCTACCCTTACCCATAAAACTTTTGAGCGCAAACCCTAATTAGGATCATATCAAAATGTTGTCCCAATCACCCACAATACTATAGGTAAAGTTAAAAAAGATAACAGCGTTGATACTACTACAACCTTAGAAGTTCGTGTCGCATCCCCACCAAATTCACTAACCATTAAAAAAGAAGCTAAAGCACTTGGCATAGCACTTTGTAATACTAAAACTTGTAAATCAAGCATTTCCAACCTCAGAATTTTACCAACTAAATAAGCAACAAATGCTCCTCCTAACAAACGGAGTAAACTACTACATAACTCATAATTACCTGGTTGAAAACGATTTTTAGATATTTGTATTCCCATCAATAATAAAGAAATTGGAATTGCGGCTTCCCTCAAAAGATGTAAACCATCATCAAGTTTCAGAGGTAATTTAATCTCCAAAATATTCAGAATTAAACCTAAAATCATTCCCCAAATTATCGGTACTTTAAAAGTAAAAATAATACCAGACCGAAATCCTCCGCCTTTCAGAATAGCGGGCATTGTACTCATGACAATTAGATTCCATGATATTAAATAAATTACAGCTCTTTCTAAACCCACCTCTCCCAATGCAAATAAAGTTACAGGTAATCCCATATTTCCAGAATTAGGTAAAGCTGTAGTCGCCAATAAACTTTTTTGTAGAGACTCCGAAAAACCTAATTTTCTTCCTATTCCCCAAGAGATTAAACAGAGTAAAAGATAAGTTAATCCAAAGGCTATAAATATCCCTATTGCTTCCTCAATACTAATAGTAGTTTGATACATTATATCGGTTAGTAATGCAGGAAATAATACATACAAAGCCAGTTTAGAAAGTGTAGGTTCATCAATAGAAAAATTTTTGCCAAATATAAAACCAGTTAAAACTATACACCCCACTGGAAAAACAGCAGATACAACCGAAAAGAAAATCTCAATCATAGTTGACAAAATTCTGAGCCAATCATTTTACAAAGTTATTTTCCAGAAATTTATTGGTTCTGAATTTCTTGAGCTACCTTTTGCACTTCACTAAAAACTCTTATTAAGTTTTCACCCCAAATTTTTTGAATATCCTCTTCAGTATATCCGCGTGCTACTAATTCTTTTGTAATATTTGGCATTTCTGAAACATCATTAATTCCTCTAACTCCACCACCGCCATCTAAATCTGAACCAATACCAACATGATTAATACCCATAACTTTTACCATATAATCTATATGATCTACTACATCGGCAACAGTGGGTTTATTTTTGCGATATTTCTGATTAATTTGATGATATTTTTCTCTAAGTGATTCTATTTCTGGTTGGCTTAGTTTTTCATTTCTCAAAGCAGCTATTTCTTTTTCAATTATTTTCATTGCTTTTTTTCTTTCTGCTGTTTGGGGCAGTTTTTTAATATAGGTATCAAAAATACAAACTTGTACAACCCCACCGTTTTCTTTGACAGCTTTTAACATTTCATCACTCATATTTCGGGGATGATTTTCTAGAGACCTAGCACTAGAATGAGATGCGATAACTAGTGCTTTTGTTAACTTAATTACATCCCAAAATGTATCGTCATGGACATGGGAAATATGGACCATGAGACCCAAACGATTCATTTCTTTGACAGCTTTTTCTCCCAGAGAACTTAACCCATTCCATTCTTGTTTTTCATCAGTATAAGAATCGGCTAGTTCATTATTTTGGGAATGAGTTATTGTTATATATCTAATACCTTGGTCGTAGAAAAATTTAACATTACTAATATCTTTACCAATTGGATAGCCATTTTCCATTCCTATAAATATTGCCATTTTTCCCATTTTATTCAACCGTTCAGCATCCTCTGGATTTAAGGCAAGTTCAACTTTTTCTGAATTTGAATTAACCATATCTTTTGTTATTTAAATCATTTTGATTGCTTCAGCTTTTGCCCGATTATGTCCTTGCTGATTCCGCTCTTTTTGAGGAGTAAATACTGACATAAATACAGCATCTAATCCACCTTCTTCCATCCGCACAATATCCCATTGACCACTGTTTAATTCTCCTGGTTAATGTCTGATATTGGGTTGAAAATCAGGATATCTAAATTGACGATAAGGCCAGTCTATATGACTGTCAATTGTTAAAACTTTTTCGTGTATTTCTTCAGGAGTTAATACTTTTTGTTGCTGCTCTGGAGTTACTTCAGGAGATGGTGGTAATTTTTTGTTAGAGATGGTACATCCATGTACTGTGAAAGAAAGTAAAACGATTGACAAGAATAAAGACTGGATTTTTTGATAAATTCATCTAGATTACACCTCAAAATTAGTATCACAAAATTATAGGTTTAAATAATTCATTAGTAATATTTAAATATCCCTTTAAAACTAGGCTTTATCTACATATTTATTAACATCAAATTTAACAAAAGAAGGATATTTCATAACAGTAAATGTATTTAAAAATCGGTTGTTATGATTCTGTAATTTAGTACTCCCAAGCCACAAATCTCCCTATCAGAAAATGGTTTTAGGAGTTGTTGATAATGGATAGCCTTTTCAGGATAAGTTTTAGACTTTAATTTTTCGGTAAACAAATAATATTAGTATGAGGAAACAGGTAACTTATCTCTTATCAGACTTTCAGTAATCAGGAATAGAAAATATTTGACTAACCAAATAGTTCTGATATTCTTCATATTTTAGAACTACTAAAAAAAATATACTTTCTTGATTTTATTACCAATAGATAATTGATAACTGAGAATTAATTAATTCGGTTTAAAGCCTGTCATTTTAAGGAGAAAAAGCAGTAGTTTTGCTGGTGCATAACTCCGTTTTTCATGTCGGCAACAACCGAAGTGCCTTTGCTTTAGCATTCGGATAGGAAAGTTGTGCGCTAGCAAAACGCGCGTTTTGTTGAGCGCTAAACGCCATATCCAATCGACCAACAGAAAAGAAATAAGATTTCCTTATCTTAAATCAAGTACGGTTTTAACCAGAGGTAATTATCTATCATTCATTAATGAAAATTCTCTATATAGCAATTCCTATACCACTCAGATACAAAATTCTAGGTTTTAGGGAATAGAGGACAGCGAATAGGGAATAAGGAATAGGGAATAAAAATACAAGTATACCTTATGCTTACTAAGAAACCCTATAAAGTCAAGGTCTCTCTAAAAAGAGAAAAGTTTCAAAGTATTGATCGACTATTCTGAATTTAACCCCCCTATTTTTAGACAAAGCTGTTAATTATAAATATTCTGTTACTGTAATTGTCGCAAATTTTATCTTTTCAGCTTTATAATAATAGCTAGATTAATATATTTTCTTGAATTGCTACAGTTAAGGTAGTGCTTGAAAAACTTTATATTGATAAGTTGAGAAACTTACTTAGAAGACAAAAGGGGAAAGCAAACAATAGATGAGATTTAATGATTTATTTCTCAACTTTAAATTGTCACAGCAGTAGTAACTCCGATAACTAACGAAAAATATGAATTTTGGTAAATGGTTAGGCTTTTTTAGTTTGCTTATTTCCCTATATATCCTTTGGGAAATTCAACGACTCGTACTATTAATATTTGCTGCAATAGTTTTAGCAACTGCCTTAAATAGATTAGTACAAAAATTAAATAGATGGGGTATTAAAAGAAACCTAGCTGTAATTGCTACATTAAGTTTATCAGCATTAATTATACTTCTATTTTTGTTGCTAGTTGTACCACCTTTTATTTCCCAGTTTCAAAAATTAGTTGCCTTAATACCTGATGTATTTAAAGAAGTCCGCTCTCAACTTGTGCAGTTATATCAACAAAGACCTGATTTATTTCCAGCACCACCAACTGCCACTGATATGCTAGTACAAACACAAACATTCGGTACTCAGTTATTTAGCAACTTTTTTAAGATTTTTTCTAATACTTTTATAGTATTCTTGCAGGTACTTTTAGTATTTGTATTAACAATAATGTTTTTAGTTAATGCTCAATCCTATCGACGAGTAGGATTACTTTTATTTCCTTCTTTTTATCGGCGCCGTGCAGATGAAATTCTATCAAAGTGTGAGGTAGCATTAGGCAATTGGTTTGGTGGAATAGTAATTAATTCTCTTTTTGTAGCAACCTGTAGTGGTATTGGTTTATTACTATTACAAATTGATTTAGTTTTGACTCATGCTTTACTAGCAGGTTTACTCAATTTTATTCCTAATATAGGTCCGACTATGAGTATAGTTTTTCCCATAATGGTTGCTCTTTTAGATGCTCCTTGGAAAATAGCTGCGGTAGGAATTTTATATATTATTATTCAGAATCTTGAAAGCTACTGGCTAAGTCCAACTGTTATGGCAAAACAAGTCTCACTTTTACCTGCTGTTACTCTAGGATGTCAAATTTTCTTCACTACTTTTTTTGGAATTTTAGGTTTAATTTTAGCTTTACCTTTAACAGTAGTAGCTAAAACTTGGATTGAGGAAACTTTATTCAAAGATATCTTAGATCCTTGGCAACAAAAAACCTCTATGCTGTGAAATAATTCCCACAGTTGATAGTTGATAATTAAATAATTAATAGTTGGCAGCTTTATAGATACATAAGATGAAAAAAATAATCAAAATTTTTGACTTTTATTCATCTTCTGGCGTGAGAGACCTTACAGTTTCTTGAATTGACCCTATAGCAAATCCCAAAATTGCACCTACTGTCGCATAAGTACGAGGTGCTTTTGCACTACTATACCCTTGATCTATTTTAGTTAAATTACAACATTGATAACGATTTTTACTCATCTCGGCTGCGGCTAATCCAATTACTAAACCCATCAAAGCCATCATTACTCCAGAAAATATAACTTGTTTCAAATTAAGTTTTTTTTCTTCCATTATCAAGTCACCTCCAAAATTATATTCAGTACCTGTGCAAAATTTAAATTAATTTAACATTTTTCAGAGAGTAGGAATTAGGGAGTAGGGAGTAGGGGAAAAAAGATATTTGTATACTTTATAAGTATAAGTAGATCAAAAATAATTTAGTCTACCTAATTATGTTCCGGTGTTCTCTGTCAACAATGATTTTCTATTTAATTTGAACTTAATATGTAGTAATCCTATTGATTGTAATATTTTGGTAGTAGGAACGAACGGCTATTCGCCCGTACAAGAGTCAGAATTTACCAATGGATAATTGAGAATTAATCAATTCGGTTTAAAGCTTTCTATTTTAAGAGAAAAAGTGGTCATTTTTTGCTGTCACTCCGGCTTTTCCTTTCCTGCGGAATGCTACGCAAACTGAAATGTTTGCACAGCATTACGCAGGAAAAAATTAAGTTGTACGGAGCGCTAAACGCCATATATAATAGACCAAGAGAAAATAAACAAGGTTTCCTTATCTTCAATCAAGTACGGTTTTAACAAGAGGTAATTATCCATTATTAATTGATAATGAATAAACTCATACCTCAAATCAACAATGCCAATAATTTTTCCTACATACTTATATATTTCTTCTAGCATAGTTTTTACTATTTTTGCTTGTTAACAGTCAAAAAATTCATAAATATTCAATCAATGTTACAAGCATTCAAGCGAGCTAAAAAGTAGACTGCTGACTTAGCTCCATAAGGAGAACTCCACCAAGCAATAGGAAGACCACCTGGAGGTGTTTCTAAGCTAAATTTGAGATTTTTATAAGGTATGGGTTTGCCTTTTAATCGCACTCCAATTTTTTCAGCCACACTTTCCATAACTTTCATATCAATTTGAGAAATATCAAAAGTTCCCCCCATACTTTCGTAAACTTTTTTTTGTACGCTAAAGCCAAAGCGTCCATTACTATATTTAATCCAAAGTTGATCGATTAAATTAATTACACTACATGGAAATTTTATGACATCATCAGGAATCAGGTTTTCTTTATCAGTTTTACCAGATATTTCTAACATAACTCTTGCAGTTTCTTGGTCTGCTTCTTTCCATTTACCTGCTGCTAGTAAATCTCTCAATTTTCCATAAAGGTAAATATCAGAAATTAACATTAGTGCTTGATCTAATTTTTTTTCTAGTTCCGCCACTCTTTCTGATAATTCTAACTCTCTGGAATTCTGTTGCACTGATAGAGACTCATCAGTGGAAGTAGATGTTATTATCTCTTTTGTTTCTGGTTCGTTAGACATAATTCCTCCTAAATTTTTCTCAAAAATAACTAATATTTCTGACCAAATGCTCAACAAGAAATAATTCAGGAATCAAAATTGATACAGCCTATTTCATGTAAGTGTAGTACAGTGATTGTATCAGATTAGCTTAACAAGAATGAAATCTTAATTTGATAATTTAAAAAAAATATTTAAAAACCTATTGATACTGTAGTTAATAAACTACCAAATTAGTAATTATATAGTAGGCTTGGTTAAATAAATTTGTTTAACATACCTGTAAACGATCAAGATTTCGCGATCTTAATCTAAGGGTAGATTTGAATCTGTTACTAATTACAGGATTTTTGATATTGTTGATGAAGTACAAAGCTTGAGAAGTTTAAGAATATAGAGAATAAAAATTCGTATTAAACTTTACCTCACCATCCAGGCAAATTGCTGTAATTATTCATTCTGATTTCTGACTTATTATACCTGCTTCAAAACTGATTATAATTAATAATTGATTTACTAATCGTTTCACTAACAACCTGATTACCTTCAGGACTTAGATGAATATGGTCTCTATATAAATTAGCAGGTTCTGACATAGATTTAAAAATAGGTAATAAATCTAGATATATAATATTTTCAGTTAAGGTAAAATTATCTAAACGTTGACGAGTTTTAATTTCATAATCACGAGGTCCTGGTTCGCCTATTTCCCGTAGTAAAGGAGTCATTGCTAAGATAAATTGAGTATTGTTTTGATTCACAATTTCCTGGATTTTTTTAATCGCTTCTAAATTAAAACCAACTCTATCTCCTTCTTCTTTAACTTCTGGAACTTTTGGTGATGGTAATAAATAGCGACTTATCACTTCAGCTATTGCAGAAGGAGGTTTTTTGTCTGGATAATTCTGATCTACTCCTACAACTAATGAACTAGGTGCTTTAGCAAATAAATCATCAGTATTAATCAGTAATACTATAATTTGAGAATCAAATAAACCAAACCTTTCTAAATAAGCAAGTTCATTTCTAGGTCCCCAAGAGTTAGCTGAAGCATTAAGAACTTCAACAGTTTTATCTTGACCTAATTTTTCATTTAATTGCTTCTCTATAATTGCAGAAATTGTCTCATCTTGATCTGTCCACCAATTACCATTAGCCACAGAGTCTCCTAGTAAAAATATTCTCAATCTAGTATTTTCTCTTGACTCTTCTATCGGCTCAGAACGCATAGAATACTGATTAATTTTTATCCGGTTTCCAAAGCGACTTACATTTTGATTTGGTTTCAAAAGATAACCAATTTGACTATCTGCATTATAAATCAGAGGATTGCCAAAACCAACGACTAGGCGGAGTCCTATTTCTAATATCCCCAATAAGCAAATTATAATTACTGAAACTATGAATAGAGCTTTCACTAATCTAAAATTCCTAATAAATTATGCCAATTATTAATTTTACTTTCAATGATTTAGTTTTAAATTTCAGAGTTATCAATCTTTTTTTACCAACCTCAATTATCTTATACTAATTCTGGCTAGATTTTCCTAAATTAAATAACAACTTAACTCCAATCAGAGCCATTTCAACTCTAGCTACATAGAAAGGTAATAAGTTCTATGCAACTTCTATACAGAGTCCCAACTTCTAGATTAATTACAACTAAAAATAGGATAACTATATAGTGTTTCTCAACCTTTATAAGGTATAGTTGTTTTTATTTTTTTCTTTTCTATCTTGCCAATTAGGGTATTGCCTAAAGCCTAGAACTCTAGACATCACAAGTATGATAATTGTCATATATAAATAAATTATAACTCAATTGCTCCTACACAATAACTGTTGAGTATAGTATTTTGGCAATTTTTTGATCGTTTTTAAGATAATTTTAAGTACAATTGGATTTTACTTAAAATTGCCATACAGAAATCAAATTTTTAGTATATTTTTAGCTATATACTTAAGTAAGTTAGTTTAATTCTTCGTCTTGATCCGACAATTCCCTTCCCGTTATAACCCTTGATTTAACGGGAGTTAAATTGTTGGGCATAGCGTTTCGAGATCCCAAGAATATGTTAAGATTAAGTCCTATCAGGAGTAGCGGTAAAAAGCACCTGTAATAGCATATAGACAATAACTAACAAATATGGGGAGCAATTGAGTAAGTCAAGCGTTAACCCATGAAAAGGTTAAACTCATATTGGGCATCCTTGTGAGTCGCCATAATTTCTGATTCTAAACGGCGGTGTGTCTCATCGTTGATGTCTGTGGAGGCTTAGACCTTGGTCAGCCCTTGAAGCAGAAAGCTCAAACTGCAAAGTTGAGAAGCTCCCGTTATACCCCTTGCGGTTAAGGGTGAGTGAACGTCACATAACCGTGGTTTCAGGTAAACCCGTGGACTTAAAGCAAATATTTAAAACTAGAAATCCAATCATTGGGGTAGTACATTTACAACCTCTGCCGACCTCACCTCTTTGGGGAGGTGACCTCCAAGCAATTATCAGTAGAGCAGAAAGAGAAGCTACAGCCTTTGCATCAGGAGGTGTAGATGGCATCATAGTAGAAAACTTTTTCGATGCTCCTTTTGTTAAAGACCAAGTCGATCCGGCTGTAGTCAGTGCCATGACCCTGTTAGTACAAAAGATTATGAACTTGGTTTCCCTACCAATAGGGATTAACGTTTTGCGCAATGATGGCCAAAGTGCTATGGCGATCGCTTCTTGTGTAGAAGCCCAATTTATCCGCGTGAATGTTCTGACTGGAGTTATGGCCACAGATCAAGGATTGATTGAAGGTATAGCACATCAACTTTTAAGCTATCGTCGAGAACTGGGTAGTGATGTCAAAATCTTGGCAGATGTTTTAGTCAAACACGCCCGACCCTTGGGTTCGCCAAATCTAACGACAGCCATCCAAGAAACAATTGAACGTGGTCTTGCTGATGGGGTGATTCTCTCCGGCTGGGCTACAGGGAGTCCCCCTAGTTTAGCAGATTTAGAATTAGCTAGTGCAATAGCAGCAGACACCCCAGTATTTATCGGTAGTGGTGCAAACTGGGACAATATTTCTACCTTAATGCAAGCTGCAGATGGTGTCATTGTGTCTAGCTCCCTCAAGCGACATGGACAAATAGACCAACCAATAGACCCTATTCGTGTGAGTCAGTTTGTCGAAGCTACTCGGCGGAGTGTAGCAAATAAGGAAAAAGATTATCAGAATTGGCAAACAGAAACCATAGATTCATCTTCCTCTATCAACACAATCTAAATTTGACATCCTCCCCAGCTATTAGGTGGGGGAATTCTTACTGAGGGTGAGATTCCTAGGCCGGTTGATGTTTTGCTTACGTAAAGCTTGGCATCCGTTTAATGTTTCGGATTGCCCAACCGTTACTAATAATACTATAGCTTATATCATCTTGCTTAATCAATCAAAAAGTCACCCGCTTAAGGGTGAGGCTTTAGACCAAAATTTTTCCGTAAATTCTTCTTCACCGAAACTCTATTTCTAGAATTAATCGGTAGTCAAGTCAGATAATGGTGGCGATCGCCACCATTTGATTTATCAGTCAATATTGCTAGAGGACTCCGGTGATAATATGTGATTTAATGGCGAGATTAACTTCAAATAAGAAAGTGTACCACTTTACCTGCATGGTGAGGTACAGTCTAATACTAATTTCTATATCCCTACTGTGTTTTCCTGTAGAATGCTGCGCAAAAATGTTCGCAGCATTTCAGTAGGCGACAGCCGTTTTGATCCGGAACATGAAAAGCGTTTAGCACTCCGCACAACAAGCGTTTTGCTAGCGCATAACTCGCATTAACAGCTGTTGCTGACATGAAAAACGCTGCGCGACATGAATGGGGAGAATGACTTAGAAAAGCTTTGCGCCAGCAAAAACGCCTAACTATTAACTAAAAATAGTTTTATATTTGGCCAAACTTAGATTTCATAGGTTGATTCACCAACGCCCAGTATTTATAATCCTAAAGTTATGGTGAATTAGAGATGACAAATAATTCTTTCTTCGCGTATTCCCTATTCCCTATTCCCTATCTTATTTTTTATATTTCCTGATACATTCAATTTCTTATTTGTCTCATATATCTATGTCTGTAACTCAAGCTTTCTATTAAATTTATGAGTGTAAATCAAAATAATTTCAAAGTATAATTACTGTTCATTTAGTTTGATATAATCTCTCAATTGTGACTTTAAATTTCAAAAAATAAAAGTTTTAACTATTAACATTAACCCACTTCGATGTATTAAGTAATTAGATAATTAAAACAAAGCTAAAGTTATAGTCTAAACTTCAAGTACAGTCTGTCTAAATTTATAGTCATTTTAATTTAGATTGAGACAAGTATTTCTTGCTATAACAGAGTTTGAGTAGAAAAAATTTTACATCCTTATTTTAAATGACCATATGTACTCTATTCAATATAGATAAGCTGGCATAGTTTTTAACTCCACATCAATTTTCATACCTTATTTTCTAGAGATTTAAAGTAATTATTGATATATTTTAATTATACGACACTGAAAAAATAGGCAGACAAAAGATTTGATTTAAATTGGGTTTTCCTGTTCTGTACTTTACAAACTTACAATCTACTGTATCTATTGTTTGATTCCTATTCAGGAGAGAATGTTGTTGTAAATATCTATAAGCTATAATGGTAAATCAAACATCACAATTTAACTGATGATGGGGTGCATATAAAATCTCTGGCTCTCTTGATACAGAGCTAGTTTTTCTGTAAATATAGCTATTTATATTACTTAAAAATGTTTAAA
Organism: Dapis purpurea BLCC-M126; assembly: GCF_050015975.1. Lineage (NCBI taxonomy): Bacteria > Bacillati > Cyanobacteriota > Cyanophyceae > Oscillatoriales > Microcoleaceae > Dapis > Dapis purpurea. Next base: position 23,759 of record NZ_JBNHER010000151.1, read on the forward strand.
CTTTTCGGTAGACATCAAAATCCCATCCTGAAAACTATTAAGTATTGGCTATTAGAAAACAGCCGAGTATTAATAACAGCATCAACCTCTGCTGGTATCGTTATACTTTTGCGCTCATTAGGTCTTTTGCAAACTTGGGAATGGGCACTTTATGATAATTTTTTTCGTCTAAGACCTACAGAGCCATTAGACACTCGTATTGTAATTGTAGGAATTGATGAAGCAGACCTACAAAAGTATGGTCACCCCATTAATGATGGATTACTAGCTGAATTACTATACAAGTTAAACTCCCTCCAGCCTCGTGCCATTGGTTTAGATATATATCGTGATTTACCTCAACAACCAGGCCATCAACAATTAGTAACAGCCCTGGAAAATATCCCTAATATAATTGGTATTGAAAAAATAGGAATAGACAATACCTTGAGAATCAAACCTCCTAGTATTTTGAATCAAAAACAACAAGTAGGTTTCAACGATCTAATGATAGATGCTGATGGGAAAATTCGTCGTGGTTTGTTGTATATGCACCTAGAAAATGGCAATTTGCGCGAAAGTTTTCCACTGAAACTTGCTTTAAATTACCTTAAAGCAGAAGGAATTAAGCCAGAAGCAGCTAATAAACCTAATGATTTGCAGTTGGGACTAGCAGTATTTTCTTCTTTTAAAAGAAATGATGGAGCTTATATTAGAGCTGATGCAGGTGGCTATCAATTTTTAGCAAATCCTAGAAAACAAGGTGGCTTTCATATAGTTACCATGAATGATTTACTATTAGGGAAAATCTCTCCAAAGTTGTTCAAAAATAAGATAATTCTAATTGGTTATACTGCTATTAGTGTCAAAGATTTTCACATCAATTCTTATAGTACTCGTTTATTTGCCGCCCCAGAAGAAATATCTGGTGTGGAACTACAAGCTAATTTTTTGAGTCAGATTTTGAGTTCAACACTTGATGGTAGAGCAAACATTAAAGTTCTTCCTGAACCTGTAGAATGGCTATTGATAATTGTTTTTTCTTGGATAGGTGCTAACTTAAGCTGGCAATTATCATTACCAAAAAAATCTATTCTAACAATACTATTGATAAGTCTTGGCATTACAGGAATTTCTTATATTGCCTTCATTTATAATGGTTGGTGGTTGCCTGTAATTCCCCCTATATTTTCTCTTAGTAGCTCTGCTGCTATGATTATGTTTCATCTTGCTCACTTAAAAGAAGAGTTGCAAAAATCAACAGACTTTTTACAGTCAGTTATTAATGCAATTCCTGACCCTATTTTTGTTAAAGATAAGTATCATCGCCGTATTGTTTTGAATGAAGCTTATGGTAAATTTATCGGTTACCCTGTAGAAAATTTACTAATTACAACAGACTATGAATTATTTCCTCCTAATGAAGCCAATGTATTTTGGCAACAAGATGAGTTAGTATTTCAAACTAATCAAGAACAGGAAAATGAAGAATATTTTACAGATTCTCAGGGAATTACCCATATAATTGCTACTAAAAGAACCCTTCATCAAGATGGAGCAGGAAATTTATTTCTAGTAGGAGTAATTAGAGATATTACTGAGCGTAAAAAAATGGAGGAAAACCTGAAAGAAGCAGCAGCAAGATTAGAGCTAGATAATGCCCAATTGAAGCAATTAGGGGATAGTTTACACCATCAGGCTAATCATGATCCTCTTACGGGATTGCCTAACCGTAAACAATTTTATGAGTGTTTGACTCAAGCTATTGAGTGGGCAAATTTGAATGATAAAATGGTAGGCTTACTGTTTCTAGACCTTAATGGATTTAAAGCTGTTAATGATAACTTGGGTCATGCTATAGGAGACTTATTATTAAAACAAGTAGCACAAAGACTTCAAGGGTGCTTAAGAGGAAGTGATACAGTATCTCGACTTGGAGGTGATGAATTTACTGTAATTTTACCAGGTATCCCAGGAAAACTTGGAGCATCCAGGGTAGCTGAAAAAATTTACCATACAATTAATCAACCTTTCCAACTAGAAGACAATAATGTATCTGTGGGAACCAGTCTTGGGATTAGTTTGTATCCTCTCGATGCTGAAGAGATTGACCAACTAATTAATTACGCTGATAGTGCTATGTACGAAGACAAGAAAAAAAATAAGAAACAACGTTAATTAAATTAAATCTTGATTGGATTTTGATGCTTATTTAAAACAAGTTATATCATCTATCTTGAAGAATACCCAAAATAAAAAATTTAGGGAATAGGGAGTTAGGGATCAGAGAGTAGGTAATAAGGATAAATCTGTTTATGCAGCATTCCGCTGCGAAAAAATATTCTCGCTTCATCCACTATATAATTTTTATTATCGCTAATTAATGAGACTTGATATTAAACCTAGTAATACATTATTAATTCATGGATCTATAAATTCTGACTAAGAGTGAGACATAAAAGGTTTTTATTGTAGGGAATAGGGAAGAGAAAAAATACTGTACCTCATTAAATATGAGAAAGGCTATAATCATTTATTATATCAATTGAATATTTTAGAGACTTTTTATAAACTAAATATTAAAGCTTGAATAGGGCAATAGATTGAAATTCTACTTTTTGATCTAAAGAGTAGAAGTTTGATCGCCAAAACCATAAAGTTAGAATGTAAAATAGTTAAGTTTTTTTGTCACCCCCTTGTTAATTTGTTCCCTGTTTCCTATGCTATTTTTTATATCTCCTTGACAATTATATTTCGTTTATAAACAATTTATTACTGTAGTAATTTGTGAAACTTTCCTGTTTTGGAGCTTGATGAAAGAATGTTTATATAGCTCAGTCAATAGTTTTATTATTGTTTAGACTTACGCCTGACCACATCTCTAGGTTTAGTAGGTAAAACTCATAGCCATCAAACACCAGGTTTGATTTAGCTAAAATTCTGGACATATCTATGACAACTTGTGAATATCTAATTTCTATAGAATTGGATACATCAGTGTATATACTGATATAATATTAATTATGTTCCAAGTTTATATTATTGGCTTGATGTTTACAGGGACAAATAACCAATTGCTACCAGTCTGTGCCAGTTAATTTAATCACTAAGCAGTTGAGTTGCCTGGCAAGTAAATTAATCTAGATAGTCTTTCTATAGTTACTATCAGGGGATAAATTCTATGAACACTCTACTACTAATACAAAAAAGTATAACTTTCTTAACTATCACTTTAACCTTAAGTATGGTACCTAAACAAGTGATGGCATTACCAGATATAATCCATTACTCTCATCAATCTGATAAAGATGTTGGGACTTATTTTTTCCAGTCATCGTCAGAGAAATCAATTTTTTCTACTATTGTTTACAAAGACAAAGAAGAAGAAGAAAAATGGGAACCAGATAATAATGGGAAACCAAAGACAAGCAAAGGTGGAGGGGGACGCTAAAAATAATATCTGTCAGTTTCCATTTAAAGTCTTATGTTTAGCGATTCTTGAATAATCTAAATATTATCTTAATTCGTAATTAAAATTCAGACTTATAAAATTAAAATTAATAACTTAGATCCTAGTACCGCTACGCGGAAGTCTTAATTCTGAATTCTGAATTCTGGAGTTTTGATTGGTAAGGCTCTGAGTATTTTGTCAGTGGTAACTTATTTCCGTCATCCTGCACTAGTGAAAAAAAATTCTAAGTTATACGCATTCCTCAGAAGCAAATCAACCTATCCCAGTAGACTGAAAAGTTTTAGTATTTAATTCTAGAATTAAATATTAGTTATCTTTCTGTGCTAAGTATCATCTAAATTTTATCGGCCAAAATACTACTTACAATTTTATCATACAAGTAGTTGTTCTTCAGTTAAAAATTTAATAAATATAAATATATTTTGAATTTCAAGCTTGATTATAGTGATTTTTCACCATGAAAAGTTTAAATTAAGCACTCGTAAAAATCATTTCCCAATTTAAAAAGGCAAAAAGCAAGAGTGAGTTAGGCGGATGTGTAATTAATTTTGGTTACGTACTTACACAGTATATTAACTAATTTTAGGGGTGTAGGAAAAAGTCCCCAATCTAATGATTTAGGAATTGAATAGATCCTATTCCTGTTCACCCCCAATATTTAATCAGTTATTACACAGCAAGATTAAAAACTGACTAATATTTTTAATATTTAGTCTTTAGTCGTATGAACCAGTATTCAATCTATAGTTACCTTCATTAAAGTCATCACTAGGTGAAGTGACTTTAAAATTGTCAAGATTGTCTTCTAAAAGCTTTTTCTGCATTTCAGTTAAATCAGGAATTTCTAGTACATCTTCTACCTTTTGATAAGGAGCATTGTCTACTATCTTCGCAGCTATAGTAGGAAACATTCCCCGGTATTTCCGAAAGCTTCTTAAAGGACTATTGTTAAGATCGAGCTTTTCACCACCAATCTCTCCCAACTTTTGATCTGCCTTGTTAACCTTTGGAGCTTCTACTGCTAGAATTGATGTAGAAGGCCATGCAGTTAGACTTAAGTTACTTGCTTGAGCCTGGTGGTATGGTAGTCCCATAAAACCCAAACATAACCCAAATATTGCCAGCACTAGGGCTATTTGCTTCATTCTTGTGTTTCTCCCAATATTTATATACACAGCTTTTGAAATTTTCCCAACACCTTTCCTGACTGCAACAGTCTCTAGTGAAGCTTTGCGTTTTGCTAAGGCAAAGCTTCTAGTGCAGGATTTTTCAGAGTCACCTCTCAAGTTCTCTGTCTTATTTGGCCTTAACTAGACAAAGCTATAAAAAGCCCAATCTTCCTCAAGACCGATATAGAGGCAATTAGTTGAATATTCACCAAACGCCCCCAGTCAGACAACTTAAATGCGCATGAATTTCTTTGACCACAATAACTTGCCTTGGTGTTTTGTTAACCTCCAGCACAGGTTTTTTAGGTTTTGAAGTTTCACTACGCGATATGAAAGGCTTTTTTATTCAGCTTTCCATAAAAAAGTGTCTGCTAAGGAGGCACAATACCTCTATGATTTTTATCATGCGCTTTACCGCTATGGCTATATTACCAGATTGTTGTGTTGTTTTTTTCCGATAATTTGGGTCTAAAGTTAGATCGAATAACTTCGCTAGGTAACATAAACGGAGATAGGATGAATGCTTATTTAGATCATCTTCTGCCTCAACGTGCTAATAAATAAATGGTTTTCTGGGCTGGCATTTATAGCAGTCACAATTGGCGTGAAAATTCTCAAGTATAATCTAGAGTAAGAATTGAATTTTTGACTGTCTTGATCAACCAACTATTTAATTTCTTGGCTAATAACCTTGTTTGATTTTGAAGAAATTTTCGGCCACAGCCTCGTAATTTAAAGTTTTGCTTACCAAACTCAAATTTTACCGTTCTTGACAATCTGGTTTGAGACACAGTTGGAACAAGATGGTAATCTTATTGACACCATATCAACACACTATTTTTGAATATTTTTCTTCTATTCTTACCTAAATAACACGGGAGCATGAAAGCCATCGTCTTTTAAGCGATGGATGAAAGGCAACTCGTCGGATTTTAATCCGAAGTATTTTATTTTACCGAAAAGCAACGTTGAAGCTCCCCATGTTTTAACCGGGACATGAAAACCAGGGAATCGTTGAGACTAGACAACTTTAGTTGTCCTTTGTTACTATGATTGGCAATAACTTTTTGGTCTGCCTGTTTCCAATGTACTCTTGTCAGCAAGTTTTAGTAAATAAAAATTCTGAATTAATTGCTATCTTAACATTCTTATGCGAAGAGTCTCACAAGCTAACTAACATGGGAATATATTATGGTCGGCAATTATTTTTTAAGTCTCACAAAACTCTGGGAAAGTTTGAGTTGGAAAAAGTTTATAAAAACAACTATCATTACAAAGTTTTATATTCCCAAGCAGCACAACAAATATTGAGAACTGTAGTTGAATCATTTCGCTCTTATTATGGTTTAATCAAAGCCTATAGTGAAGGAAAAATTACAAACAGACCAAGGATTCCTAACTATAGAAAAAAAGGGGGAATGGCTACAGTTAGTTACCCTAAGCAAGCATTAAAACTTAAGGGTAATAAAATTAGAGTACCACTAGGGAATACCTGTAAACGCTGGTTTGGAGTAGATAGCTTTTTTATTCCAATGGCTAGTAATCTAGCATTTTCTACTCTCAAAGAACTGAGAATATTACCCAGAAATAGATGTTTTACCCTAGAATTTGTTTATGAAAAAGAAGTCATAGTTCAACCTCAATTAAATCAAGAAAATGTCTTAGGAATAGACCATGGTGTAAATAATTGGTTGACCTGTGTATCCAATTGTTATACGAGCTTAATTGTAGATGGGAAACAGATTAAATCAATGAATCGTTGGTACAACAAACAAGTATCAACTCTTAAAGAAAATAAACCGACTGGATTTTGGTCAAATAGGCTAGCTGCAATTACAGAAAAGCGTAACCGTCAAATCCGTGATGGTATCAATAAAGCAGCCAGAATAGTAATTCATCATTGTTTAAAAAATTCTATTGGTACAATAGTTTTTGGTTGGAATAAAGGTCAGAAAAATCAAATAGAATTAGGTCATAAAAAGAATTCAGAATTTGTACCAATTCCTACAGCTAGACTGAAAGAAAGAATAGCTCAATTATGCTCTGAATATGGGATTATATTTATAGAAACTGAGGAAAGCTATACAAGTATTGCTTCATTTTTAGATGGTGACTATCTACCTAATTATGGTGAAAAACCCAATGATTGGAAACCGTCAGGAAAAAGAATCAAGCGTGGCTTGTATAGGAGTGGTAATAATTGTTTTGTGAATGCAGACTGTAATGGAGCTGCAAATATCATCATAAAAGTAAGCAGAAAGCTAAGTTTAGACTTAAGCCGACTGTGTAGGGGCACTTTGACTTGTCCCCAGAGAGTTTATCTTTGGTCAGCTAAGAACAGACGGAGCAACACGGATTTATCCTGTTGCGTAGTATCAACTTAGAATCCCCTTGGCTTCAGCCAGGGGAGTAGTCAAATTCCTTCTATCTTTATATATTTAGGACTACAAAAAATTTTAGCTTGATTTTTGTTAAGTAAAAATTTCTAGCCCAAGAAATTATGGAGATTATTAAAAGTACCTGCGTAAGTTATGGTTGGAATATCATAGCCTTTGAGATTTACTTTATACTGTTTGAATACTTGATTAACATTTGCTAGATCAGAAATATACTTATAAGTACCCTCTCCCAAAGCTATATCCATACCAATTTCTTTCGTAGATGATTCAAGACGAAATGCTGCATTAACAGTATCCCCTAAAGCCGTATAATCAGAGCGCTCACTACTACCAGCATTACTCACCATTGCATAACCTGTATTGATTCCCGCTCCCACTCTTAAGGAAAAAGGTAAAGGATAAGTCCTACTTAATTCCTCTGTTACTTCATGTAAATCTCTAAGAGCCTGAAAAATACGGAGCATTTCTGTGCTGTTGACTCCCTCAGCTCCATGGAACCAAACAGCCATAATAGCATCACCAATATATTTATCTACCCAACTCCCATTATTCCTAATAATATCCCCTGCTTGCCGAAACCAACTACCAATCACTTCAGACAAGACCCTCTCATCCAATTTTCTAGTCAGCACTGTAAAATCTCGTATATCCATCACCATCACCGAAATTAACCGACGAACGTGCAAAGTAGCTGTAAAATCTTGAGAATCAATATCTATCCCGGATTCTATATCTATCCCCAGGTCAGGGCAATGAAATTCTAGTTCTGTTTGACCAAATATTAGATCGTCCGTATCTTTTAAAGTAACAGGAATGCTAACACGACGGCCATTTACAAAAGAACCATTACGACTACCTAAATCAATCAGATAGAAATCTCCCGTATCCATCTGCTGTATCATAGCGTGGTTGCGGGATATCCATTTATCAGTCAGAACAAAAGTATTATCTTTACTTCTACCAATAGTCCAAAAATTATTTCCAACTAGAGGTAGGTAGCGATCGCCTGCTTCTGTGCGAAGCACTAGATGAGGAGGTTGCAAAGTCACGACAGTGGCACTCATGGTAACACAAGCTCTAAACTTGTGTGAATTCTGTTTTGGTCAGTACTAATTGATCAGTATATAGACTGATTGACCTTAAAATAGCATAGGTATGAGAGTATTATTACCGAGGTATTTTTCTACTGCACCCCCTCTGAAATTTTGTCTTAGGCCACAAAAGCAGCCAATAAGAATAGACTGTCTACTAAAATTGTACTCAATACTGCTGCCCCAAACCCCCACCAGTATAACTTTTTAGATTGCAAAGGTACAATACCAAACAGCAACAGAATCCCAATTAACACAATAATCCAAGTTATTCCCCAGGAAGTACGCACTTGAGTTAAAGCATCTTGAAATACTTCTAAGGCCATTTCTGGTTCAACTATCATTAACTGTCGCCAATAAGGAATCAGGCCAGTTATATAGAAATATCCGTCTGTAACTGCTGTACCTAGTAAAGACCCTAAATAAAAACAGTTCCCTACCATTTCTCGATTGTGGCTTAAACACCATAGTGCCCAAGGTACAAAAATCGCTTCAACTGGTAAGTGAAGAAATGGTTCCTCCCGTAGCCAACCCCAGTATATCGAACCTGTAAACCAACTCCAAGTAAACCCTAATAATAAATCACCCCATAGATTAGTTACTCTATTTCTCAACAATTTTAAACTTAGCCATAACCAAAAGCCTGTCATACCTAAACTTAACCAAGGTAGTTGACGTACCATTGGAGCTTGAAAAAATACTGGCACTGTCACTAGAAATATAGCAGTGCCGAAGACAGCCCATTTTTGGCTGATTCTAATTTTTTCTGAAACGAATACCAAAAAATTTTTTTCCATCATATCTGGAAAAAAGACATTTATCATAGCAAAGAAAGTATTCTCAAACAAGATATTTTTAATATTTTTTATTTAACTTTATTTTATTTAATATATCATAGCTTTTATCCCCTCCCAGGGCATCTTTATAATCTTAACAACATTTTTATCCCCCTAATGGGGATTTTTTAGGAAGAGTTAAGAATAGACAAAAGGGATTGAAAATAAAGGGTTTTGATAACTGAAAATTGCAAAAATTAACTACACTTAATCAATGCTATAATCTAGTAATGATTCTAATAAAACGCTACTTGATGAAATTTTTCTGTGGAGTCATTCTCAGCGCTCTAATTTTTATCTCTCTAGAAAAAGTAGGCCAATCATTACCATCTGAGCCGATAGCAAACTCCGAACATTTGACTATTTTTCAGGCAGTTATTCTGGGAATGGTACAAGGGTTAACAGAATTTTTACCTATTAGTAGTACCGCTCACCTGAAGGTTGTCCCTGTAGGACTAGGTTGGGGAGACCCTGGTGTAGCCTTTACTGCGGTTATTCAATTAGGCAGTATTGTTTCTGTTGTTTGGTATTTTTGGGATGACTTGACAAAAATCACAATTGGTACATATAAATCCATTTTGAAATCTGACTACCAGTCCCCAGATTTCAAAATGGCAGTTGGCATTGCCTTGGGTACCTTGCCAATAGTATTTTTTGGATTGTTGATTAAACTATTTATCCCAGATTTTGATAATTCCCCACTGCGCAGTACAGTAGCGATCGCTATTGCTTCAATAGTTATGTCTTTGTTATTAGGTATAGCAGAACGAGTCGGAAGCCGAAAACGTAACTTTGAACAACTAGATATTAAAGATGGCATTCTAATGGGTATGGCCCAAACATTGGCATTAGTTCCTGGAGTATCTCGCTCTGGCTCAACTATTACAGGCGGCTTATTTATGGGATTAGAAAGAGCTACAGCAGCAAGATTTTCTTTTTTATTAGGTCTTCCAGCGATTACTTTAGCCGGTTTGGTAGAACTGAAGACTCTATTGGATGAAGGTTTTGGCGGTATAGGTTTAATTCCTACCATTGCTGGTATTGTCTCTGCAATAGTTTTTTCTTATGTAGCAATTGCTTGGTTAATTAAATACTTACAAACTCAGGATACTTGGATATTTGTTTGGTACAGATTAGCTTTTGGGGTATTAATCTTAGTGGCGATCGCTGGTGGTATGTTGGAAAATGTTTAGTAGTAAAATCTTTGGGTAAGAAAATGAATGTAGTTTAAAGAAAATTTTTAGAAGGCAAAAAGTAATAGAACATTGTTCTAAACTATAACATCATAGAAAAATTTATAACTGGAAAAATATATAATGGTTGTAGGGGTTGCTGTTAACCCCTACAACCATTACATTATTTGCATTTTGCTTCATTAATGGATAATTAATAATTACCAAAAAATGAGGTTCAAAGCCTCCCCTTCTAAGGGGATGAAAAAAATATTTAATTCAGTATTGCAAGATTTCAAGCCTCCGACTTTAGTCGGAGGTTCACTGATAACTGATAACTGATAACTGAAATGACTTTTGGTTAAAACTGAGAAGATTAACCCAATGCGGGAAATCTTATTTCTTGTTTCTTCTTAAAACGATAGGTTTTAAACCGAGATGAATTAATTATCAATTATCCATTATCAATTATCAATTATCCATTAAGACATTGCTTGAATAATATAGTCAAAGTAAGGAGCAGTTTCCTTAGCATCTTCTTCATCAAGTAAAGCAAGACTTGCTTCCTTTAAACAACGAATTGACTCTACCATTCCAGGAACAGGTACGCCCAAAGAGTTATACATTTCCCGAACACCTATTAAACCAATACTTTCAATGGGATCTTTATCCCCAGCTAGTATTCCATAGGTAATCAAACGTAGATACCAACCATAGTCCCGCAGGCACAAGGCACGTTCGCGCTGACCAAAAGCATTACCTCCAGGAGCAATAAAATCTGGACGCCTGCGCCACAACTCCTGACTAGCTTTGTCCACAATTTTTTTCTCATTTTCAGAAAGCACGCTAGCAATATTAACACGCTGCTTACCTGTTTTCAAAAAATTATTTATGGATTGAAGTTCCCCGCTACTGGGGTAACGTAATTCATCGTCTGCTTTGAGAATAACTTGGCTAACTACACTCATAATTATCGAAAATTTGCTGAATTATATTTTATTTTAACCATTGACAGCCTTTCCAGGTCATCAAATTTTAGAGATTCTTTTTTAAGTCACAATTTTTATGGGTAAAGTTAAGTTAGGTAGAGCTTAAAAATTATTCTTATGGCAAACCATCAGGCAACAGAAAAGCAATTTTGAGCAATTTTACTTTTAGTTACATACTTTTGTTTTTTTGTGGCTGTCTAGTTAATCCTTTAAATTATTTGTTACCTACAATTAATTAGCCAACTTGACTCGGCAAGGGGTCTACCATTATAATCTGCGATTTAACGGGAGGAGAATTGCCGACAGTAAATTAAAAGAGTATCGATTGCTGTTCAAATGCAGCACTAAATAGTAGTATAAAAATTATGATAATTACTCATTGCTACAAAATTAAGCCTACTTGTGAACAGTCAATCAAAATTAATTATTGGCTAGAACTGTTGCGAAGGCATTACAATTATGCTCTAGGTCAAAGACTAGTACCGCTACGCGGAAGTCAGAATTCAGAATTCAGAATTCAGAAGTTTTGATTGGTAAGGCTTTGAGTATTTTGTTACTGGTCACTTATTTCCGTCATCCTGCACTAGATTGGTTAAATAGAACTAGATGTCAAGTTGACCATTGTTCATCAATTTCATGTCCTATTGGTGAAATTTCTAGTAGACCAGATTATTATTTTCAACAATCAGAACTTAAACAGACAAAACAGTTATTTCCTGACTACAAAGAAATATATTCAGAAGTTCAACAAATTAACTTACAAAGACTAGATAAAGCTTGGAAACATTGGCTAATACCCGATAGTTCTGGTAAACGTGGAGGAAGACCAAGATTTAAAAAATCAGGAAAGTTAAGGTCATTTTGTTTCAGTAGAGTCAATCATCTCAAAGCAGTAATTAAATTTGATGGAAAACAAATAATTGCTACAAGGTTTGGTGCTATTCTTGTAATAGTTCATAGACCAATTCCAGATAGATTTACGATTAAAACTGCAACTATAACCAAAAAAGCTATAGTTCATAGACCAATTCCAGATAGATTTACGATTAAAGCTGTAGGTATTGATGTAGGCTTAAAAGAGTTTTTAACTACCAATACTGGTGAAACTATTTCTGTTCCTAAATTTTATAGAAAATCCCAATCTAATTTAGCAGGAAAGCAAAAAAAAGTATCTAGAAAAGAAATTGGATCAAACAACTGGAAAAAAGCACAAACAAAATAGAATAGCTAGATTACATCAACATATAGCTAGACAAAGAGAAGATTTCCATTACAAAACTGCTCATAAATTAGTTAAAGAATATGACTTAATTGCTGTGGAAGACCTAAACATTAGAGGTTTAGCAAAAAAGACTAAACTATCAAAATCAATTTATGATGTAGCCTGGGGTGATTTTATTGAAAAGTTGAATGCAGTAGCGGTAAAACGCGGTGTTCATGTAATAAAAGTTAATCCTCACAATACATCACAAAATTGCAGTAATTGTGGTCAAAAAGTACTTAAGACTTTATCAGTTAGAACTCATTCTTGTCAGAAATGTGGAACAGTTTTAGATAGGGATGAAAATGCAGCAAAAAACATATTAAATAAAGCGTTAAACGAGGTGGGTATCATCTTGTCTGCTTGCGGAGGCTTAGATATTGGTCAGCCTGTGAAACAAGAAACTTCTTTGTTTGTTGAGAAGCTCCCGTTATAATCTTTGATTTAACGGGAGAAAACTTCACATTTACAAAATCCAGAATTACTAGAAACTGACTTAAGATGAAAAGATTAAAATAGAGTCATTGTATTATACAGAAAAACAATACTCAGTCATATAAATAGAACTTAGTGAAAATAAACAAGCAAAAATTGGCAACATCAGTTTGGCAACAAGGTCAGCTAGTGGAGATAAGCATCACAGACTTAACAGATAACGGTGATGGAGTGGGTCGTTATGATGAAAAAGTGGTATTTGTGCCTGATACAGTTCCAGGCGATCGCCTCATTGCCCGCCTAACAATAGTCAAACCTAAATATGCCTATGGGAAACTACATCAACTTTTAGAAAAGTCTGACCAGAGGATAAAACCTTACTGTATTGTTGCGGACAAATGTGGTGGGTGTCAATGGCAACATATTAATTATGAATATCAGCTTCAGGCAAAACAAAATCAAGTTATTCAAGCTTTAGAAAGAATAGGGTTGCTCAAATTACCAAAAGTTGAGCCTACTTTAGCATCTCCATCACCCTTTGGATACCGTAACAAAGTTACATATCCTCTGGGTATTTCTAGTAAAGGTGAAGTGAAAGCAGGTTATTATCAAAAAGCTAGCCATAAATTGATTAATCTGAATCAATGCCCAATTCAAGACCAACGTTTGAACCCTTTACTCAAAGAAATTAAACAGGATATTACTAGGCAAGAGTGGAAAATATATGATGAAAATAAACATATCGGTATTTTACGTCATTTATCTTTGAGGATAGGAGAAAAAACAGGGGAAATTTTATTAACTTTGGTGGTAAATGGGAGTCAAGAAAATCCAGAAAAGTTATTACCTGGTATTACTCTTGAAGCTAAAAAATGGCTGGAAGATTATTCTCGGTTAGTGGGTGTTTGTTTGAACTACAACTGTAAGGCAACAAATACTATTTTTGGTCAACAAACTGTTTGTATTGCTGGTCAGTCTTATGTACAGGAAAACTTTGGTGACTTAAATTTTCAATTGACTGCCGATACATTTTTTCAGGTAAATACAAGAGCTGCTGAAAGATTAATGGAGTTTGTAGTTGAAGAGTTGACTTTGAGTGGTTTGGAAATTATTGTTGATGCTTATTGTGGAGTTGGTACCTTTACTTTGCCTCTGGCAAAATATTTACAGGATATTAGTCATAATGATTCTCTGGAAATAGGAAAGAGAAAAAGTATGGTCATTGGTTTAGAAGTGCAACAAGTAGCCATTGATCGAGCTAAGTTTAATGCCGAAATTAATAACTTGACAAATGTAAATTTTTATGAAGGAAAAGTTGAGGATTTACTGCCTCAATTGGAAATCAAACCAGATATAGTTTTGTTAGACCCACCAAGGAAAGGTTGCGATCGCTCTGTTTTAGAGACTTTGCTGGAAATTCTACCTGAGCGTATAGTTTATATTAGTTGTAAACCTGCTACCTTGGCTCGTGATTTGAAATTTCTCTGTTCAACTGATAAATATTATTTGAGCAAGGTACAACCTGTAGACTTTTTTCCTCAAACCTCTCATGTTGAATGTGCTGCATTTTTGGTAAAGCTATAATAGCCAGAAGGAAGAAGGAAGAAGGAAGAAGGAAGGAAAGTAGATTAGTTTAAGATTTTTTTGAAGAAAGAATAAACCACAAAGAATGAAGAAAAGTAAACGAGTTTATAGATTAATAGAGTTCACTTAAGAAATTTTTTCTAGCAGTTCCGTAAGATCAAGAACTACTCTAATTGTTTAATACTTTATGAATCTTGGTCTTGTCTGAACCGTATTAGGTTATAGTACAAATCTTCATAACTAAATTCCTGAATTATGACTGTAGAACTTTCTAGAAAAATTAATGGTTAATATTAACACTGACATACTGCTTGAAACTCTGACATTATTAGAAATGTAAGTAACTTTTAAGTTTGAGGATAAATAAATGAGCTTTTCAATTCAATCTCTATATACTTGGTATCGTAATACTATCCGTAATCCTAAATATCGTTGGTGGATTATTGCTGGAACATTGGCTTATGTATTGAGTCCTTTTGATATTTCTCCAGATTTTATCCCCATTGTCGGACAAATTGATGATGTTGCTATTGTAACTCTTTTAGTAGCAGAAGTTTCTCAGATGGTAGTTGATTTTATTAAATTACGTCGTGGGGAAAATGTGGCAGTAGTACCTGATATTAATAGTCAAGACTCAACTACTACTGACAATACCGTTGATGTAAATGTGGTTTCTGCACCAGAGAAGCAGGAAAAAGTAAGCCTATAAATGTATAAATCCTATTCTCAGATTAATATTTTTGTTGTAGGAGCAAATCGCAATTAGCCTCTACAGAAGTCAGGAGTCATAATTTTTAAGGTTTTTCCTCAATCTTAACTATTATCAAAATTGTCACAAATCATTTAGGATTGCTATAAAAATATTTATTAAACCCAAATCTTAGAGTGATAAATCGATTTGGGTTGATTTTTTTTGTGGAAAATGGTAAATATCCAGAAGTGAGGAGTGGGACATTGTAATTGTGAAATTTAGCGAACTTGTAAGTAAACTTAGTTCTGAGACTATCGCTTGTAGTCTGGAAAAAATAAATACTCTCGATCCAGATATTCAAGGTATAGCTGCGATAGATGAGGCAAAAACAGGTACTCTTAGTTATATTGAGGGAGCAAAATTTGCCAGTTATTTAGAAACGACAAATGCTAGTGCTTTAATTTTGCCGATGGATGAAGCTCTACAAAATTTGGCAAGTGAACTTGGTATTGGGTGGTTATCTAGTAAGGAACCGAGATTATTATTTGCTCAAGCGATCGCTCTTTTTTATCGACCTTTTCAACCTACTCCTGAAATTCATCCTACTTCTGTAGTTCACCGGACGGCAAAAATAGGTAAGAATGTTTATCTTGGCGCTCATGTTGTAGTTGAGGCAGGGGTAAAAATTGCTGATAATGTTTGTATTTATCCGAATGTGGTAATTTATCCAGATGTGGAAATTGGAGAAAATACTATTTTACACGCTAATTGTTCGATTCACGAGAGGAGTCAGATAGGTAAGGGTTGTGTAGTTCATAGTGGAGCAGTTATTGGGGGAGAGGGTTTTGGTTTTGTGCCGACTCCGGAGGGTTGGTTTAAGATGGAACAGTCTGGCAAAGTTGTTTTGGAAGATGGAGTGGAAGTTGGAGGTAATACTACTATTGATAGACCTGCTGTGGGAGAAACTAGAATTGGTGAGAATACTAAGTTAGATAATTTGGTGCAGGTTGGTCATGGTTGTAAAATTGGTAAAAATTGTGCTTTGGCATCTCAGGTTGGTTTAGCTGGTGGGGTTAAACTTGGGGATAATGTGATTTTAGCAGGTCAAGTAGGAGTTGCTAACCAGGCAAAAATTGGAAATGGAGCGATCGCTACTGCTCAAGCGGGTGTTCATAATGATATTGGTGCGGGAGAGATTGTTTCTAGTAGTCCAGCGGTTCCTAATAAGATTTATTTGAAAGCTTCTGCTATTTATAAGCGTTTACCAGAAATCTATCAATCTGTCAAGCAAATTAAGCGGGTTTTAAATGGTAAGTTTTATGAAGCAGATTAAGAAGTTCACTTATAAAGACTTATGAAAGATAGTATGATATTGTCGTTGCAAGGCTAATATATTTTTTTGGGAAAGAAGAAGATTTGCGCGGATAGGTAGGTGTACAGCAGAGGTGCTTGAAAATATGGGGGTGAAGTGGTTTATGGCTAAAGGTTTGAGGCTGTTTGAGAGTCAAAGGAGATTCGCGCAAATTTTGAAAGCTTTGTCTGGCAATGGTTTTAAGATTTTTTCCTGGGAGAAGTATTGCGATTTTTTGATGGTTTATTGTATTATTGAATTGATTCGCGCAGATGTACCTCGAAAATTAAATATGGTAAGGGTTTGGCAGCCCTGCTGTTTAAATACTTCTAAATCCCTATTAGGGATTGAAACATAACTGGGTTTGAAGCCTCGACAAATACTTTTTCTATCGGTTTAAATACTTCTAAATCCCTATTAGGGATTGAAACTACGATATGGGTTTTGGGTCATCAGGTGGCTTAGTTTAAATACTTCTAAATCCCTATTAGGGATTGAAACCTTCGAGCAATATTGATAGAGTGCTGGTACTCTAATGTTTAAATACTTCTAAATCCCTATTAGGGATTGAAACGATAAATTAAATATACCAAATTCTTTTCAGAAGTCAGTTTAAATACTTCTAAATCCCTATTAGGGATTGAAACGGGAAAAATTTTATTTTTAGGTAAAGAAAAATGGGGTTTAAATACTTCTAAATCCCTATTAGGGATTGAAACTTGTAGGTTCTTCGACGCTTTATTTACTGGGCAAGTTTAAATACTTCTAAATTCCTATTAGGGATTGAAACCGAATGCTTGAATATATTTAAATTGGCCTGTTGGAGTTTAAATACTTCTAAATTCCTATTAGGGATTGAAACAAGAGATCTGGTTTGGATTTTGAAAATTTACCCAATAATTAATTATTAATAATTAATTATTAAATAATTCTGGTTTAAAGCCTCCCCTTGGATAGGGGAAAAAGCG
>NZ_JBNHER010000152.1:0-25911 GCF_050015975.1 Dapis purpurea BLCC-M126
AAATTGCCCAGAGACTATGGCATAGATAGAAATATATGGACAGGTAAAATTATTAATTGAAGATAAGTTGGAAAAATACTTTGAATTCAATCAGCTTCAAACAGCAGAACAAATTCAAAATATAATTCACCATATTTATACTTTAGTAAATGATTAGGTAATCTTCTAGCGGGAAGGGAGTAGTAGACCACAGTAGGGAAGTTCCATGGAAGGTTACTACAAGGTTTGGGTTATAGAATATACGGTTCATTAATCTGAAAAACACTGTATTTCTTTAGTCATAAATAAGGTTAATTATGAAAAAAATCAGTGTTTAGGTATTTAGTCAGCAAACCTCTACAGTGAATTTATGTTTTATTTTATCTGCCTATTTGTTTTTTGAGGTTATTTGTTATGTTGATTATATAAAACTATCTCAGTGTAAATAAGTTCAAAATAATTATATCTGATTCTCTTGTGGGTGAAATTATTGGTAGTAAGTATGATATTCAAGCAAAACTGGGAGAAGGTGGAAGTAGTGTTGTTTATTTGGCTGAAAAATTAAATACTAAGGATCGTTATGCGATTAAAACACTTTCTACGGATGAAGAAAATGCAATTAAATTGTTAGAAAGAGAGACTGATACTTTAAAACGTCTGAATCATCCTCATATTGTAAAATTTATAGATTATGGTTATGAAGAGCGTCATAAATTGGTTTATTTAGTCTTGGAATATTTAGATGGTCAAGACATTAAAAGTTATTTTGATAGTGAGATTGATTTAAAAACAAAGTTTAGTTTATTTTTACAGATTATTGACGGAATTAGTCATGCTCATGGAAAGAATATTGTTCATAGGGATATTAAGCCAGATAATATTAAGGTGGTAGATATTGATGAGAAACCCCAAGCAAAAGTTTTAGATTTTGGCATAGCTATTATTACTACTACTGTTTTAACAAATACGATTAGAAGTTATCATACACCTTTGTTTTCTGCGCCGGAGCAAATTAATCTTGAGGGAGTTTCTAGAGATTCGGATGTTTATTCTTTGGGGATGACTTTTTTATATTTATTATCAAGTCAGTCGGAGCGAATTAATTTTCAAGATAAAAGGGATAAAAGTATTCTTTATGAGTCTGTTGAATTAGCTTTGGATGGTTATGAAAATCATCAAAGTTTAATAGAAGATTTTAAAATTGCGACGAATATAGACCGTAAAAAACGCCCTAAGCTTGATGTTTTGAGAAAAGTTATTGCAGATTTTTTAGAGATATTATCTGAAACCAAAAATATAGTATTTAGGGTAACTCCTGGATTGAGAGAAAAAGTAGATAAAAGCAATAATTATCAAGGAGAGGGTTTGAGAGTAAAAAAACATATTGAGTCAGAGTTAAAAGCTAATTCAGGAATCTTATATATTAAAAAACATATTCAAAAGAATCCGCAGCAACAAAAAGAAAATAGGCTGAAGGTAGAAATTTGCCTAGAAACTTTAGCTAAAATTTACCCAATTATTAATAATTAATAATTCTGGTTTAAAGCCTCCCCTTGGATAGGGGAAAAAAAGAAATAATATTTCCTGATCTTCAATCCTCTCGGTTTTAACCAGAGGTAATTATCAATTATCCATTATCAATTATCAATTAATGAACAAGGTTTTATTGAGTTAGACGAACCTGATTATATTGTTATTTATAAAGAGCTAATATCTGTCGCTCCTCAGACACAAGAAATAATTGTTGAAAATGGAGTGGAAATCAAAGTATATCCTATTGTTGAAATAGATTCTAACTTAAGGCGAAAGAGTTATTTAACTGACTTGATATACAAAATTTGGGAGAAAGAAGAACAGGTTAAAAATGAAAGAGAAAATAATCAAGCCTTAGGAGCAACATTTGAGCAATGGCAATCTGTAATTGATATTGAAAAAGAGATTATTAAAGAGCAAAAATCAACTTTTCAATATCGACAAAAATTCTACGATTGGCAAAGAAAAGTTGTAATTTTAACTTTAACAGAAACCATCTCCGTTGAAGATTTGGAAAAAATTACATCTCCTCCATTACCTGTGACTATTTCCACCACAAAACAATCATCTTCGAGTCGCAAAAAATCAAAGCAGTTGCCTATTGGAAAAATTACCGATGGGGAAAAATCTAGTAATGGAGAATTAATTGAAAAACTACATATTAGTATTGGAGATTTCTGCCCTAATGAAATTATTGACTCTATATCAAATACAGGAAAAATCGAAACAAATTTACAAGATGAAGAATCTGAAGTTGAAAAAAGACGTAAAGCTTTAAGAGAAATTAGATATGGTGATTCAGAAAATCCAGAATTATGTCAGGTTATAGCTAATCCATCTAATGTTAAACCAATTGAATCTATATTAATTAGACAATTTTTTAATCGACAATTAGATGAGTCACAACAAAAAGCTGTATCTAAAGCTTTAGCTACTGAGGAAATATTTTTAATTCAAGGACCTCCGGGAACTGGAAAAACTTCTGTGATTACTGAAATTATTCGGCAAATTCTCAAGCAATATCCTAACGATAAAATTTTGATTTCTTCTCAGTCTAATGTGGCAGTGGATAATGTTTTGACGAGAATTTATGGTGTGGAACGTGAAGAAATTAAGTGTATTAGAATTGGCAGAGAAGAAAAAATACAAGAAAGTGCTAAACAGTTTGAAGTAGGGAAGGCTATTATTAACTGGCAAAAATCTATTAGTGAAAAATCTATTGCTTATTGGCAGGAGTATCAGGAGAAAAATGAGCAACTTTTATCAGGGGAGAAAAAGATTTCTGAGCTAGAAGAGATTAAAAGTCAAAATCAAGAGTTGAAAAGTTTGGCTACAAAATTAACAAAAACAATTGCCAGACTTAATTCGGAATTGGTGATTGAATCAGATAATTTGGCATCTATAGAATTTTCGGATATTGGCTTGGAGCTAATTTATGAAAAGCTAGAGTTAGAACGAAAAATATTAGAATCTATAGAAAAATATACTGCTAAATTTGGCATCGAATATCCGGTACAAAAACAGCTTTCAGTTTGGATAGATAGAGAGTCAAAATTTTTAGAGAGTCTTCTGGGAGATAATCAAGAAAATTATCAGAATTTCATCAATTTACAGAATTTAAATAAAGAGTGGAATGAAAAATTGCAGAGAAAACAACAAGATTTGATGTTTGTATTTCTAGATGAAATAAATGTTGTAGGAGCAACTTGTTTAGGGGTAGCGAGATTTAAAGACCGTAATTTTGATTGGGTAATAATTGATGAAGCTGCTCGCTCTACTGCACCGGAAAGTTTTGTTCCAATGTCGAAAGGTAAGAAGATTATTTTAGTGGGAGACCATCAACAGTTACCGCCAATTATTGATAGGGAAGTTCAAGAAAAAGCGTGGAATGAACAACAGATTGAGAAAAGAATTTTAGAAATAAGTTTGTTTGAGTATCTTGATGACAAATTGCCGGATAATAATAAGATAACTTTAACTAATCAATATAGAATGTACCCAGATATTGGTAATTTAGTAAGTGAATTATTTTACGACAGTGAGGTTAAAAGTGAATTTGTTAATCTTGAGAAAAAACAACATGGCTTGACAGAATTGAAGAACAGTATTTATTGGATATCTACTAGCGATGTTCCACGGGAAAAATCTCAAGAAAAACCAGTAGGAAAAAGTTTCACTAATCCTTATGAGGCTAAAGTTATTAAGGCAGTTTTGACAGACATTCAAAATAATTGTGAGTCGAATAATTTATCAAAAGAGGTTGGTGTTATTTCCGCTTATCTTTCACAAATTGGTATTTTAGAATCGACTATTGCTCCTAAAAATAAGGACTTGTGGAAAAATCTAAATATTGTTATTCATACAGTTGATGCTTTTCAAGGTGGAGAAAAGGATCTTATTATTTATGATTTAGTGAGGAGTAATTCTCAGAAAATATTGGATTTTACTTCCGACTATCGGAGATTAAATGTGGCTTTATCCCGTGCTAGACAGTTATTAATTATAGTCGGCAATGATAATATGGCTTATGAAGGTAAAACTCCTCGTAATATTCCTAATCAGTTTAAAGATTTAATCGAATATATTGATGGTAGTAAAGTTTGCTCTCGACTTAAGTCTGCTAAATTTATCAAATGAAATATTCTTTATTACAACAAACCTTTGAGAGGAGTTTGAATACCACACCCCAAAAGATGAAAATTTGGAAAAAGTCAGAAAAATGCAGCTATTAATCAAATTATTACGACGAACCTTTCAGAGGATTTGGGAGACCAAACCCCTACATATAAAAATTTGGAAAAAGTCAGAAAAATGAGGAGCTTAATAATGGATAATAAAATTAAAGACTTGGAAAGTAAGATTAGAAAAAATTATTCACTTGGTGAAGCAATAGTGCTTGACTATAAACAAGTGGGTTATCCTTTCTATATCTTACATGTTGACTTAACTTATTTGGCAAATAGAGAATTACAATTACTAGAATAATTTGTGCTGAAATGTATTACTAATGGGTTGGGAAAACCAAAATAAATTTCTAGTTTTCTTGGTATGGAGAGTTATTTAATAGAAAAAGTATTGTCAGAATTAATTTCCAGAGATTTAGTCAAAAAAGAAGAAAATTTAAAGTTAACGAAAATAGGTTCAGATGCTTTAAAACAACAAACAGTTTTAGCTCCTATTTCTGAAACTCAGACATTTTATCTAGATGCTCTAAATGGAGAACTGACAAACTATTTCTCTCTGAAAATTTTTGACAGTAAAATTCATAAAAATAGTGCCATAAATAAAATTATCAAAAAACCAAGGAAAGGTCATATAGAAGATTTAGTTGATTACTATCCAGATATTGAAAAAATTTTACAAAATTCTCATCCTAATAATCCTGATTCCATAGAATTAGTACAAGTTAATAATATAGAAAAAATATATCCTGAATACCACGAAATTTTGTTAGTTTTATATAAAAATAATCCTGGCGATCGCGAAATTGAATATGAGATTTTTTCTAGAGGTTTTATCCAACCAGAATATCGGAAGACTATAGAACAATTTTATGCTGAAGGGAAAAAAATACTTGAGCCAATTTTTCAACAAGTGGAAGAGGATAAACCTCCTCAAAGTTTAGTCAAGGAAGTTATTTCTCATATTCAAGAGGAGGATATTAAAACTGTAGAAAAGTTAACTACAAAAATTGACTCTCTTGATGACCCTGATAATTTTGTCGAAACTAAAAATAATTCACTAAAAGAGGAAATAAAAAAGCTGAAGCAAGAGCTACAAAAAATAAAATCTCAAACTAGAATTTCAGAGGTAGTTCATACTTATCAAATTCGCGAATATTTACTTAAAGCTTTAAAAGAAGCAAAAAATAGATTAATGATAATTTCACCTTGGATTAAAGCAAATGTAGTTGACAAAAAATTTTTATCAACTTTAGAAACTACCCTCAGAAGAAAAGTAAAAGTTTATATAATCTATGGAATTAAAGGTTCAAATTCTCAAAATGATGATAAGTCGATTAAACAATTAGAGAATTTAAAAGCAAATTACAAAAGTCTCGAATTTGACAAAACTAAAAATAGTCATCGTAAACAAATTATTTGTGATGATAAATTTGCCATAGTAACCAGCTTTAACTTTTTATCATTTAGAGCAGACCCCAATTTAACGTATAGAGATGAACTAGGAGTTATTCTCAGAGACAAACAAACTATTGAAGATTTATTTGAAAGTGGAATTAATTTAATTGGTTAACATCATAAATAAATATAAGTATTCAGCTATTTTCTATTCTCTATTAGCTAATATTATGTTCTGATAATTAGCGATAGAAAATTTTATCCTTTTTCAACTTTCTTTTTCTCCTCATTTCCTCCTGACTCCTCTCTCTTTATTTATAACTATTAACCGAACATAATATAAGTGCAGTTAGCTTTTCCTTTCTTGCCAAATTATGCACCAACAGAATCATAATCAATATAGACTCATTACTTCTAAGGTTAAAGAAAAGTCTTTTGACCGTCACTTTTAATTCTCTATCAATTTCTCAATTGCTTCAATCTCTTCCTCCAAATCAATAGTTGATAGCTAATAGCTGAATACTTTACTCACAAACTATTGATTTATGAATTATTCCTGTACTATAAATCTGCAAAAATACCAAATAAATCAACTTAATATCCCAAATTTTAGGGACGTTCCATGAAACGTCCCTACATTATTTTTCACTAGATATTTGTTGAATAACTATTAACTTTTCCTGATGGAATCCTCGACAAATAGCATTTAGCTAGCTTCCAGCGGAGGAACTACGTTAACAGCTAAAAATCCAAGGATTTAATTCTCTTAGCTCACTCTATTTAAAAAATTAGTGGTGCGTGTTAATAAGGGTTTTAATCCCTTATTATAAATATTGAGAAGCTGATAGCTAATAGCTGAAAGCTGACAGCTTCTTTAATTACTAGCTTTTTGAATTGAAGGACTTGATTGAGCTAAATATAATCCTAACAATACAATAGAAAATCCTAGCCAACTAATTATAGTAAGTTGTTCTGAGAATAATACCCAAGCAATTAAAGCAGTAATTACAGGTTCCAATAAAAAGCATAAAGCAACAAAACCAGAGGAAAAAGTTTTCAAACTATAAGTAATAAACCCATGACCTAAAACTTGGGCAATTACTGCTAAACCAATAATTGATAACCATCCCTCCCAAGAAAAAGGTAAAATATGATCTTCGGTTAACAAAGCAATAGGAAGAGTAAATAAACTACCACTGATACAAGTCCATAATAAGATAGTTGTTGCAGAAAATTTCGAGCGAAGTTGTTCAATTAATAAGTAGTAAGCACCAAATAAAATTGCAGATGCAAATGCTGCTAAGTCGCCAGTAAAATGTTCTAAATCTACTTGTATATCATCTGCTCCAATTGCAATTGCTCCTACTATAGCTATTCCCATTCCTATTAAAAATCTACGGTCAAAACGAAGACTTAAAAATATCCATCCCCCCAGAGCAGTAAAGATGGGAATCATATTATGAAGTATAGTTGAATTCGCTACATTAGTTTGGGTTAAAGACCATGCCCAAAGAAGTAAACTAGGAGCAAAAGTAAAACCACCAGCTAATAACCAAATCCACTCACGAAATGTATAAGTTGAATATTGTTCGTTTTTATTAGCTGATGATTGATTTTTTTGAGCTTGGAAATTATTCCAAAACCACAAGACAAAACCAGAGATGACAAAACGATCTAATATTGTGCTAGCAGGTCCTAATTCTCTTTCACTTAATCGAATAAAAATTGCTGCTAAGGATACAGCTAATAATCCTATTAATAATGCTATTAAAGAGAAAAATGTAGATTTTTGTGCTGAATTTTGAGGGAGTAATTGTATTTGACTTGTCATGTTAAATTTACCTTTGAATTTTGTACCAGTTAGAAACTCAACTTACGATATTTGTCTGATTTTCTAGACTAACTAAAATTTATTTAGTTATTTGATATTTTTAGCTATGAGAATTAAACAATATTTAGGAATCTGTATTGCAAACTATGAGTTTGAGATTGCTTTACTGTGGTTTGCAATGACAGAAAAATATTGCTTTGTGTAAGTCTTATTTAAGTAACCTCTAACTAAATATTTTTTGATTTACTGCTCGCAAAAAGGAATTTTTATGGTATAAGGAGGTAGTAAAAAAAATATTAGTTTTTCCAAGCCCAATCGATTGTTAGAATCTGCTAGTAATTAATTACTCCAACAATTCTAAATAAATTATGAATATATAAATAATTATACAGCATGGTTTTGACAACAGCAATTTTCTCTTGGAAAATCAAATGTGAAAAAAATGAGAGTAATACAAAGGTTTATGTATTTGTGCAAACACAAATTAAAAATTGCTAAATATTACTAAAGAGGAAGTACTATGCTATTTTCAAAATATTGAAACACTTATCTCTCAGAGTATTACCCGTTAATATAAAAAATCTTTAGTATCAGATAAAAAAAAATTTTCCTTGACAAAATACACAAAAAAAGATAAATTAGCTATCCAAATTATCAATTCTTAGGTAGCAATTATGACCAAAAAATAGGATATCCTGCCTTGAATAGGGAATGAAAGGAATAAACTTCAGTATTTCAAGCCTCCTATATACAGCCCGCGATATGAAGAACTAAAGTTACGAGCCAGGATGCTCACTGTCAACGAAGTTCCTCTGAAAGAGGCTAACTAATAACTACTAACTGAAATGACCCCAGAAAATAGCCATTCAAATAAATTAGGAATTATTGTTAATTTTTTTCAATTTAATCAACTGCAAACTAATTTCTACACAGAGATAATCGCAGGAATAACTACCTTTGTTACAATGGCGTATATTTTAGTAGTAAATCCTGACATATTATCCAAAGCAATTTTTTTAGAAAGTTCTGGCGATCTATTTGGAGAATTAGTAATTGCTACAGCAATATCAGCAGCATTTGCAACTCTAATTATGGGAATATATGCGAATTATCCTTATGCTCTAGCACCAGGTATGGGATTAAATGCTTATTTTACTTTTTCAGTAGTTTTAAAATTAGGAATTTCTTGGCAAGTTGCCTTAGCTGCTGTTTTTATAGAAGGCTTAATTTTTATTAGTTTAACTGTTAGTAAATTTCGCATTCAAATAGTTAATAATATTCCCGAATGTATTAAACAAGCGACTACAGCAGGGATAGGTTTATTTATTGCTTATATAGGTCTAACAAGTAGCAAAATAATTGTCAGTAACGAAGCTACAACTACCACTTTAGGTAATATCAATCAACCAGAAACTTTGGTGGCGATCGCTGGAATAATAATTACATCAGGTTTTGTAGCTCGGCGGATTACTGGAGCATTACTATGGGGAATATTAGCCACAGCATTACTAGCCTGGATTTTAGGAATTGCACCTTTACCTCAAGTAATTATTAGTTTACCGCAGTTACCAACACATTTATTCGGTCAAGCATTTGTTGGTTTAGACAATATAGTTAAAACTAATATTTGGGAGTTAATTAATATTATTTTTGTTTTGATATTTGTTGATTTATTTGACACAGTAGGTACTTTAACAGGATTAGGAATAAAAGCTGGAGATTTTAATCAAACAAGAGAATCATTAAACTTAAATAAAGCATTTATGGCAGATGCGATCGGCACAACATTTGGGGCAATAATGGGTACTTCTACAGTCACAAGTTACATTGAATCTGCTGCGGGTGTTTCTGAAGGAGGGCGTAGTGGATTTACTGCTGTTGTTGTTGGATTTTTATTCATTTTATCTATATTTTTTATTCCTTTATTATCAGCAATTCCTTCTTTAGCAACTGCACCTACTTTATTAATTGTTGGAGTATTAATGATGGGTAGTGTTCGTAATATCTCTTGGGACGATCCAGCAGAATCTATTTCAGCATTTTTAACAATTATAATTATGCCTTTAAGTTATTCTATAGCAGATGGATTGGCTATGGGTTTAATTACTTATCCTATTCTCAAAAGTTTTCAAGGTAAATTCCATGAAACTACTCTTTTTATGTGGATATTAACAGTAATTTTTGTCTTAAAGTTTTTGTTTGTAAATAAATAAAAAATTGTAGAAAAAATATACATAAGTTATATAGTAATCAGGAACAAATTTGAGAATTTGAGTATTCCTTAAAAATAAAATTTTAGAATATAGGGATTATCATCTTGAGAAGATAAGTAGGTATGCGCAAATAAACGTCACTATGTAACGAAATGTTAAAGCAGTTGAAACCCTTGATATTGCTTCCTTCCGCTCCGCTGCAGTCGCAATGACATACTTGTAAATTTTTTCACCTACCTACTTACTATTTTGATTTATTATCTACTTTAAGAGTGTCTATTACTTATTCCCTAACAATCTATAATTTATAACGATTAAAATTAGATTGCTATATATGATATTATCAAACTCAATATATATCATTTCTGAGTAAACTTTAAGTAAACTTGTCTTTTTTCTTTCCTGTTTCCTGTTCCTGAAAAGCTAAAATTTTGTATCTCATAAGTATGGAAATTGCTAGATCATTAATCAAAGAGTTGAGTTATGCGAAAATTATTTGTAATTACAGAACAAGAAAGCTCTAGTAACATTTTTTTTGCTAATCTGATTGAAAAATTTAACAGTAAAAACTATGAGTATTTTATCGCAAATTATAGTAATTATGAAAATAATCAAAAACTAAAGGAATCAGATTATTTAATTTTACTATTAACTGCCAAATCAATTCTCAATGAGATGGTAACTGAGACAGTCAGAATAGCCCAAAACAATCAAGATAATCATCCAGAAAAAAAGCCATGGATAATACCTATTAAAACTAATATTCCCATTGATTCACCTTGGGATTATAATCTATATAGTTATTTATTTAAAATTAGACAATGGGAATGGCAAAATACTGACGAACCTGAAAAATTAATTGTCAAAATTATTGACTATATAGAAAAAACAGTCTTTCCATCAACAGCAGAAATGGTAAGAGAATCAAAATTTATCAATGATTTTGCTAGGAATTTTACTTATAGAAAGCCTTTGCCATCTTCACCACCAAAAGTACCAAAAAGTCAAGATAATTACGGTCCTAGTTTTTATATTGAGCGCCCTCCCATTGAAAAAAATTGTTATCAAGAAATTACTAAACCAGGTGCTTTAATTAGAATTAAAGCACCCAGACAGATGGGAAAAACATCTTTAATGGCAAGAATTTTAGATCGTGCTGCCAAATTAGGATATCGAACAGCAGTATTAAATTTACAATTGGTTGATAGTCAAATTTTTAACAATTTAGATAAATTTTTGCGATGGTTTTGTGCTGCGGTAGCTTCAGAATTGAATTTAGCAACTAACTTAGATAATTATTGGAACGAAATTTTTGGCAGTAAAGTATCCTGTAAATCTTATTTTGAAAGATATATTTTGAAAAGTATTGATACTCCCATAGTATTGGCACTAGATGAAGTAGATCATATATTTCAATATCCAGAAATTACTGTAGACTTTTTTAGTTTATTACGAGCTTGGCATGAAGATGCAAAAAATCGTGACCTTTGGAAAAATATGCGATTAATAGTTGTACATTCAACAGAAGCTTATGTGTCTATAGATATTAATCAATCACCTTTTAATGTTGGTTTACCAATTGATTTGCCAGAGTTTAATGCAGATCAAATTCAAGATTTAGCTAGGCATTATCACTTGCAATTAGATATGTCTGAAATAAAAAAATTAATGGGAATTATTAGTGGAAATCCTTACTTAATAAAATTAGCTTTATATCAACTTTCTCAAAAGAATATTACCATAGATGAATTGTTAAAAACGGCAGCAACAGATATAGGGTGTTATGCAGCTCATTTACAACGACATTGGTGCTACTTGCAACAATATCCAGAATTAGCACAAGCAGTTAAAGCAGTAGTAAATTGTCATCAACCAGTAAAATTAGAAATAATGCAAGGATTAAAGTTAAACAGTATAGGATTAGTAAATTTGCAAGGAAATCAAGCTACACCACGTTGTGAATTATATAATTTATATTTTAGAGATCGTTTGGAAAATTAAAATTTTTAGTAGTTAATATTCAGTAGTTACTAATGGATAATGGATAATTATGTTTGCGTTCCGCAAAGCTTTCCTGACGGAATACTGGGCATTCATGTCGCCCAGAGTTATCCTGACGGACTGCTGCCTTTTGCAGAGGAGCTATCCTACGGAATGATCCGCAAAAGCTTTTCATGTCGCTCCGCGTTTTCCTTATAAAACATACAAATAATTTTGTTTACCTGCTTATTATGTATGCAAGACAAAAAAATATCTACTAATATTAATAGATTAATTTGAATAAGCACCTACACAAAATTAATTAATTTTTTAGATTAGGCTTCAGATACAATTTGATATAGTAATCCATTTCAGATTTATAAAAAATCTAAAACTCTATCTCCGTTTCCTGTTGCCTAATTCTCATAGATTTTTTCACTACCGAAATAAGACTCCTAAATAGTTATCAATTTAGTTAATAAAAGTAAATTAATATAGATGTTGACAAATAGACCTTGACAAATTATTATTAGTTGCTTAAACTGGCAACTATTAAAAATAATTATCAATAATCAAGAAGTATTTATGCACAAAAAATATGAAGATAGCTCATGCAAAAATGTAGATAGAAAAGAGAAAGCATGGGAATTTACATTTCTAGGAGATAGCAGCTACATCTCGGAAAAGGAGAAAGACCATGAAGTTGCTCAACCATCAGTAGTACAAACCTAAAAAATGACGGGAGGAAAGTTCCCGGAAGATTTATCCCCTGGTTGAATAACGACACGCGGCTTTCAACCCGGCGTTACTTTCCGGTTTGATTTTCAATATACTTCCTAAGAGTCTGTGTTGAAGCATTTCCTGTTGTGGCACAAAAAAAGCTAGGAGTCCAAAGTGTGGGTAACTTTAGTAATCTAGGAAATTCTTTTCTCAAGTGATGAGAAGCCCTACCTTTGACTCGTTTGATAATTACAGAGGGTGCAAAAGTTGGGTCAACTTCTAAAAATAAATGTACATGGTCTGGCATTATTTCTAGAGCTATCAGTCTCCAATCATGCTCAGTACATAACTCAAAAATAATCTGTTGCAATCGTTGCTTTACATCTCCTATCAATACTGGCCTTCTACGCTTTGGACAAAATACAAAATGGTAATTAATCAGTGTTACTGAGTGAGGATTTCTTCTATATTCGTCTGGTTTTTTCTTCATAATCTTGTAGACATAATATGTTTATTAGTTATATTATATCTACAGGAGGTAATGACTAATGTACGGATGTCAACAACACTTAGTTAAAAGTAGCCCAGAAGTGATGGCAACTCTTGAATACCTATGCACACAAGCAAATAAGTTGACAAATTGCGGGATTTATTATTGTCGCCAAATGCTGTTTAAAGCAGGACGCTTTGTGTCTAAGGCTGAACTAGATTTTGAGTTAAAAAGTAATCCCCATTTTAAGGCAATGCGTTCAGCCTGTGCCCAACAAACACTGCACTCTGTGATTGAGTCCTTTAACTCCTATGCCAGACTAGCTAAAATGTTCAAATCGGGGGAGCTAGTACAGAATCCTAAAGCACCAAAATACCGCAAAAAGGATGGTTTAGCAGTTGTCAGTTATCCAGCACGGTGGGTAAAGCTGGTGAATGGAATGCTTAAGTTCCCTTTAGGAAAGCAAGTCAAAGCATGGTTCGATATTGACCATTTTTTGTTACCAATGCCTGGTAACTTAGACTTTAATCAGATCAAGGAATTTAGGTTCGTCCCTAGAAATAACTGTTTCTATCTGGAATTTGCTTATGAGCAACCACATTCAGAAAAAGGTCAGCCAATAGTAGAAAATGTTTTGGGTATTGACCCTGGTTTGAGCAATTGGTTGACCTGCGTGAGTAATGTGGGGAAGGCTTTTATAGTTGATGGAAAAAAAGTTAAATCTCAAAATCAATGGTACAACAAGCAAGTAGCTAAAATAAAATCAGGCCAGCCTGGTGACTATTGGGATAACCAACTTGCTGTTATTACTGAAAAGCGTAACCGCCAGATGCGGGAAAATGTGAACAAAGCAGCCAGATTTGTGATCAACTGGTGCATTGAGCATCAAATAGGTACGATAGTTTTTGGTTGGAATCAAAGCCAAAAAGATAGTATTAACATTGGCAAGAGAAATAACCAGCAGTTCGTTCAAATACCTACGGCCAAGTTAAAAGCCCGGATAGCTGAATTATCTAAGCAGTATGGGATTGAGTTTGTTGAGACTGAGGAATCGTATACTTCTAAGGCATCGTTTTTAGATGATGATTTTCTGCCGACATTTGGTGAAAAACCCGAAAGGTGGGAAGCATCAGGAAAGCGTGTTAATCGTGGTTTGTACCGTTCAGCAGTAGGCAAATTAATTAATGCTGATGCTAATGGTGCTGGAAATATTATCAGAAAAGTAGCGACACAGCTAAGTTTAGACTTGGCCAAGGTCAGTAGGGAAGTTTTGATGCTTCCACAACGATATAACTTAGATAGTCTAACTAAAAAGTATCGTAAGCAGTGCATAGCGTGGCTTTAGTCCGCGTAGCACATCCGCTTAGAATCCAGGGTGTTTTAACCCCTGGAGACATCAATAACTTCCCACTCACACAAGCAAAACGAGGCGATCGCTTATGTATCGTTGCTATAAATGCTGAAGGTGACATGACTCGTCGCTTGAAAAAAATGGGTTTGGTTGTAGGAGTAGAGCTAGAGGTACTCAGTCACAACCCCAGTGGTTCAAAGATCGTTGCAGTAGAAAATCACAATATTGGCTTAGAATCTAACCCTGCTAAGAATATTATCGTATCTTCGATAACCACAGTACGAGATAGTAGCTAATATAACATCATAACAATAAAATCTGAGGTAATCAAAATGAATTTAGCTGATTTAAGAATAGGACAAATAGCAATAGTCGATCAAGTCCTAAGCATTGGTCACGAACAAGGAATAGTGCAGAGACTAGCAGCAATGGGAGTAGTTTCTGATAGACCAATACAAGTTTTACGAAAAGCTCAATTCAATGGACCGTTACACATTCGAGTCGGAGCAACCACAGAAATAGCTATCCGACTCGATGAAGCAGAAATGATAGTTATTAAAACAGATGAGGATGATGAGATAAATTTCTATCAAGGCTCTCAAATGATCCCTAAGTCTGTAATAGAGTTAATGGAACAAGTTAAAACTATATCATTACTGATATTAGTTTCTATTATTTTTTTGGTTATTGGTCAGCTTTATCAATTCTTTAATAGTGGAAATATTTATCAAGCTAATCAACAACAAATTGCTGGTAATATTGTTGCCAAATCAAGTTCAGAATTAACAGAAAATCAAACATTAGAAACAGTAGGCGTAGACAAAAATGCACCAAAAATAAATCCAGGAAATAACAAATTTGTTTCCTCTGAAACTACAACTAAAGCTACTACTCAAAATACCAGCAATTAGATAGCAACAACAACTAATTCTAGCAGTGAAAGTGTCGAGTCAATTGGTAAAAAAAATTAACGACGAAAAACAAATCGCTAGGTTACAACAAAAACTCTATACTAATATTGATAATAACTGAAAAAAAACAGTCAAACAAACTGCTTAAAATCGATAAAAACGGGGTTATTATTTCTTACGAAGCTTTTAATCAAATAGCAAAAAATCATCTGAGCAGCACACCATTACCAAATTTAGTTAAGCCTAATGCCACTAATCAAATAGAATGGGCTGAGTTTGCAATTTTACTTTATGAAGATGGTAATCTAGAGATAGAACCAAACTAATTTTATAGTTCTTATTTTGCCAAGGTTATAGCTGATAATAAAGCTATAAGTAGTCGGACAAAATTAAAGTTAACTGTGATAGAAGGCAACAGGCAACAGGTAAACAGAGATTTTTGCTTCAAGGTAGAAGGCAGAAGTTTTGTAGTCTACCTTTGTGAAAACCGCTACAATTCCTTAATTATAAATTATAAATTCTAAATTCATCAAATGACTTGTCATAATAATACAGCAACAATCCCTAAATCTAATGCAACAAAAAGAGTTGCTTTAATTGGGATGCCAAATACAGGAAAATCCACATTTTTTAATCGGATTACTGGAGTTTCTGCTCATGTAGGAAATTGGCCGGGAATAACAGTCGATATCTTGCAAGCTGAGGTCAAAATAAATAACGAAATAACACAATTTGTAGACTTGCCAGGAGTTTATAATCTCAACGGTTTTTCCGAAGATGAAAAAGTCGTTCAAATATTCCTAGAAAATAATCCTGCTGATTTAGTAATAGTCGTTATTAATGCCTCACAAATTGACCGTCAGATTTTGCTGCCATTGCAGGTAAAAGCTTTTGGTTTACCGGCAGTTGTAATGCTAAATATGTCAGATGAAGCTAAAAAATATGGAATTAAAATAGACACGAAAGAATTATCTAAACGTTTGGGAATGCCAGTGTTTCTAATAAGTGCTAAATATGGCAAAGGTTATATGAACGCATATATGGCAATTTCAGAACAGTTGAAAGAGAGTAAAAATTCAACAAAATTAGATATCTTAAAAGCAGACGAAAATATTTCTGTTGACGACATAGATTCTGTCTTAAATGGAACTGTGAATATGCCTTCCGAAATGGCAAAAAATTTCACAACTCAAGTCGATAAAATTGTGCTTCATCCTGTCTGGGGTTTACCGTTATTTTTCTTAGGAATGTTCCTAGTTTTTTGGGCAGTTTGGAATATCGGACTTCCTTCAATAGACCTTCTCGAAATTGTGATTGAATGGGTACAATCATCAATTGTTGAACCGATAGTTCAACTTTTTCCACCGCTAGTTGAAGACTTTCTCATGAATGGGGTTTGGGCTGGGGTAACTACAGTTGCTTCTTTTGTGCCACTAATTATCGTATTTTTTATAATTATGGCAGTCTTAGAAGATAGTGGCTATCTATCACGTTCCGCCTATTTAATGGATGCCTTGATGGCAAGATTAGGTTTAGATGGACGTAGCTTTGTACTGCATATAATGGGGTTTGGTTGTAATGTTCCAGCATTAATGGGAACCAGGGTAATGCGATCGCGTGCTTTACGACTATTAACCATGTTGATTATTCCTTTTGGTTTATGTTCGGCACGACTGCAAGTATTTGTATTTATTATTGCAGCAGTATTTCCTAATGGCAATGGAGCCTTTGTTTTATTCTCTCTATATATCCTCAGTTTTCTAGTTGCTATTATTACCGCAGCATTATTTCAAGGAATATATAAGAATGAAGAACCTTTCGTTTTAGAACTACCTCCTTATCGTTTACCTACATTGAAACAAATTTTCCTGAGAAGTTGGGGAGAAGTTAGAGAATTTTTAGCTAGAGCATCTGGTTTTATTACTGTTGGTTGTATAGCAGTTTGGGTACTTACAAGTTTACCTCCAGGAGCAACAGGATTAGATACAATTGGCGGTCAAATTGGTCAATTTATGAGTCCTATTATGGACCCTATTGGTATCAATCCTTATTTAACATTATCCCTATTTTTTGGCTTCATTGCTAAGGAAATTGTTATCGGTTCTTTAGCAGTTATCTATAGCATGAGCGAACAGGGTGTTAGTAGTAATATTGCCGAGACAGTTACTTTTATTCAAGGATATAGTTTCTGTATTTTTTGTTTACTTTATACCCCATGTTTATCTACTCTAGCTACCTTGGTAAAAGAGGCAAAATCATGGAAATTTTCCCTACTTTCTTTAGTATTTCCATTAATTTTAGCTTGGGTTGCTAGTTTCGTTTTCTACGAAGGAGCTTTAGCTTTAGGTTTTTAAAGTAAATATTAAGGTATGAGGATTGGATTATCTAGTAAGATTTAAATGAAATTAACTGTCAATAAATATAATTTCATTCCTGAATTTCTAGAGTTTATTTAATCCTCAACTCTAAAAATAAGATTGGGCAAAATTTAATCAAAAATTAATTACTTTTCACCATATTTTCTTGTTATAATAATAGTTTATAAATCAGGAGAGTCTAATATGGCAGAACAAATGAATCAAAATCCAGCAGAATCACTTAATAACAATTTACCCGTTGCAGTTAATCAAACTATTCAACAAGCAACTCATAACTTACCACAACAAATTAAACAAACTGTAATTCAAAATAGAGTTCCAATTGCAGTAGGTATAGGAACAGTTGTATTAACTCCAATTCTTTTACCCCTGTTAAAACCTGTAGCTAAAGCAACTATTAAAACAGGAGTTTCTTTCCTTGAAAAAACTAAAGGTGCTTTAGCAGAAACTGTAGAAGTATTCGGGGATATTGTGGCGGAAGCAAAGGCAGAGGTAGCAGCAGAAACACAACATAAATCCAACTTAAAAGCAGGTTTATATTCTCAAGAAAAATCAAATACAACTAATTCACCAACTCCTTAAAACAGTTATCAGATCACAGATAACAGTTAACAGTTATCAGTAGTTCCTGCTTATAGCTAAAAGTTCGTGTCTCTCAATTATCTGAAAAGAAATAATTTTCCCGAATATTACTGTTGACTGTTGACTGATAATTAAAGGATTTTTATAAAATTTATTAGCTCGTTAAAAATTTTGTTATTCCAGTTAATTTAGCCTACTTTAGCCGCTTCAAAAGCATAGAAACAGGGTTTATATTAAGTGCCCCACATACTAACATCTACCTCTCATAAACCCGGTTTCTTATAACACTCCGAAGTAAGCTGATTTGATATAATATGATATCTGGTTAAATAGTTATAATTAAAGTTCGTAGTAGGGCTTCATCCCTATCTATAAATTAGGGATGAAGCCCTACTACAAACAAACAGTTTTTCATTACTGATTATCCAAATATGATATAACAGGCAAGAGTGGGTTGTAGGAAGTGTAACTAATTTTTACGGAATACTTAATGATGCAAATTTGAGTTATTTATCTTGAATTTTTCAGGATAGGTTTTTTTCTGATTTTTCAACCTACCCTCGCAAAATTTTAACTTTTCATCTCCGTTTGAGATTCCGCTAAATTATCAGCAAATTCTTCACCAACTTCTGCAAAATTTGTCTTACTTTGTTCATAAAAGGAAAGACCACTTTTAATCACAGATTTAACTAGTGGTCTAGCAAATTTTGTTATAGTCGGAGCAATGTATGGAGTAAGCCAAAATGCACCTAACCCTAATATGGCAAGATGATTATTAGTTTGACCGTCTTCAATCATTTCTCGGAGATGAAGAGTGACAACAGATCTTTTTAAGTGAACAAGTGACATAATTTTAAGAATTAAGAAGGAATTAATTAATGGATAATTGATAATGGATAATTGATAATGAAGAATTACCTCTTTAACAATGGTAGGAATTACGCAAAGAAACCGGGTTTTTAAGATAAATCATTGTTTTTAATAATTGATCTTGACGAAAAAAACCGGTTTCTTGGTTCGCCTGCGTAAGTCCTGAATGGATAATGAAAACTCTCTCTAATTATCAACTATCAATTGGTAAGAAATTAACTGAAATATTTCTTCAAAATTTCTTAACTCATAAATAATATCCTGGTCTTAAGGATAGGGTTAAAAAACAAAAGAAATCGTGCAGTTATTTTCTATGATTATACTTTAACAGTTAGAGCAATTCCTAGAGTTATGAGGTGCATTTACAATCCCCCTAAATCCCCCTTAGAAAGGGAGACTTTGAAGATTCACCTCTTACAAAGGGAGGCGGGGGGGATATAAAACTGTACCTCATAGATTAAACAACTGCTATATTTATCCAAAGGTAATTATTCATTATCAATTATCAATTATCAATTATCAATTATCCATTATCAATTATTTACTGCTTTCCAACTGATGCTGTACTAGAGGACGTAAACTATTTAAACCAGCGGCGATCGCACTACCATTATGGACCACAGTAGCAATTAAAGGATGTAGTCCGACTGTCGAAGCAAACCCCAAAGCTACCAAATTTGGCCCCACTACCATTACTGTATTTTGTTCAATCAGATTTTTAGTTTCCTTAGCAATAGCGATCGCCTCCAATAAACTAGATAAATTGTTATTCATTAACACCACATCTGCTGTTTCCCTTGCTACATCCGAACCATCTTCAAAAGAAACCGACACATCAGCATAAGCTAAAGCCACAGAATCATTCAACCCATCCCCCACAAAAGCCACAGTCTTTCCAGCTCGACGCAAATCTCGCACAATAGCCGCTTTTTGGTCAGGAAAAGCTTCCGCATGAACTTGAGACGCCGGAATTTTCAACTCCTGCGCCACTATCTTTGCCCTAACCTCGTTATCCCCAGTCAGCAAATGGACTTCCATGCCATAATCTTTCTCCAACTTAACAATTAGAGGCATACTTTCTGGACGTACTGGATCTTTATATTGAATCGCTCCTTGAAACTGCCCATCGCAAGCTACATAAATCAAAGATAACCACTCAGACACCGGACATTCTTGGTTGGGATGTTCGCAATTTTCCTGAAAACAGGGATGATGCTCATAAAAACAATCCAAATTAACCCCCGCCTGAGTCAAAAACTTCTCACTCCCTACCAAAACATCCTTACCATCAATTTCTGCCTGAATACCCAACCCAACTTTATAATCCCACTCACCCCGTGGAGAAATCTCCACTCCCTTTTCCTCAGCATAACGAGCGATCGCCTCTGCCACTGGATGAGTAATACGTTGTTCGGCAGAAGCTGCTAAAGCTAATACTTCTTCTGCGCTCATTCGCCCGGCAACAGTTTCTACTCCCACCACAGCAATATTACCTTGAGTCAAAGTACCAGTCTTATCAAAAACAATCGTATCAATATCAGCCAACATTTCCAAAGTACGACCGCTCCTAACCAAAATTCCATGTCTGGTAGTATGATTAAGCGCACCCAAAAATGCCGTAGGCACAGATACCCGAATTCCTGTCACAAAATCGAGAGTCAGAATAGATGCTGCCCTACTGGCGTTACGAGTTGTAGCTAAGACAATGCTGGCTAAAACCAAGGAAGGCAAAATTAATTTGTCAGCCATTTGAGAGGCATAATTTGCCATTCTAGTGTCATGCACTGGAGCTTTTTGCAATAGCTCAATACTCGCAGCAGCACGAGTTTGTTTACCTACCCTTTCTGCCCTGATATCAATTTGACCAGAACGCACCAAAGTTGAAGCATAGACAAAAGTGCCTAATTTTCCTACTACTGGCATTGACTCTCCAGTGAGTTGTTGTTGGTCAATGACTGCCTCACCTTGCAACACTTGCCCATCCACAGGTATTTGTTCTCCTGGGTAAACTATTACTGTGTCCCCCTGTTTTACTTCATCGCTTGGTATTTGTTGTATCTCTCCATTTCTTTCTACCCAGGCAAAATGTCCGATAGCATCCAACAAGTCTGAGGTTTGATGTTCGGTTGATCTGGCAGTTTGTTCGCGAATTACATCTCCCAGTTCGTGGAGGGTTAACACTAATGCAGGTGTTAATACTTTGCCTTGAATTGCACCTAGAGTGAGGGAGAGGAAGTCGAGACAGTCGATATTTAGGTGACGGTTGATAAATACACTCTGAAAAGCTCGTTTCACCACTGGAAAAGCTGCAATAGCTAAAGCGCTGAAACTAAGTTGGGGGGAAATTGGTAATTTTAATGGTCCGCCGAGAAAAGCTAACAGGGTTGCTATACCTGGTATTGCTAAACTTGACCATTCTCCCTCATTTTCATCTTCCGTTTCTGGTGGTGGTTGGGAGTCAACTTTTTTACTCACAAATGTGATGGCAGAACTATCAACATTTTCCATCAGATATATCAGATGGTCTCGCACTTCTACTTCCGATTTGCCTTTTGTCTGATAATTAATCGCGATCGAACCCGCAGCTTGATTCACCCGAACTTTTTTGACGTGGGTATCCGATTCTAATAATGCTTGTACATTTCTAGCATAATTTCGATCTAAAATCAAGTGCATCACGCGAAACCTGACTCGTCCAGGAATCCCATGAACTAATGATATTGTCGGAGTTTTGACTCCTAGTACAGATGCCGATCCCTGATCTTGTGATTTAATAATTTGCATAATTTTAATTGAATCCGAAAGTATTGCTAATATAACAAAGCAGTAGGTAGGGACGTTGCATAACAAAAATGCGTTTCATGTTGCGGAGCAAAACGTCCCTACAGATTCTAATTTGACTATATAGAACCCCTAAGCGTATCTTTTCTTAAAGTAGAAAGGCTTCAGGAAACCCGTTTTAAAGAGCCTAACAACTATAAGGGTTCAAAAAACCGAAAAATCATGAAAAATGACTGCCAGAATCATAAAACCCAGATGAGTATTATACCAATTACCAAAAGTAATGCTATACTTCAGTTTGACTTCTGAAGTCAAATATTTAGCAAAATTCAAAGTCTGTTTTTGACAATTATTAATCGGTTAGTATTAGTTTTTCCTACTTTTAACCTCTCCCCCACCTCCCCCACTTCCCCCACTTCCCCACCCAATCATATATAGCATTCTTTTTGAGAAATGGTATTAGACTTGTAATTTGTTAAATAGATACCAAATGGGTTCTATAGAAATTATTAACTTCTCTTACTTTTATAGCGCTTTTCATTAACGTAGAATACAGAGATTTTGGCTTATATCATGTTCGGATAATCACTAACTATAATGTCATTGCGACTGGAACGGAGTGTAAAGAAGCAATATCAAGGGTTTTAGATATCTCTTCCATCTATATCCTAATCATAACTATTCAACCGAACATGATATTAAAGGCAGAGGGCAGAGGGCTGAAGGCAGAAGTTTTGTAGTTTACCTTTGTAAAAACCGCTATAACTTACCGAATAATTAAGGTTTAAAGCCTCTCCTTTATTAGAGAGAGGTAATTATCAATTATTAATTATCCATTATCAATTATCAATTATCCATTATCAATTATCCATTATCCATTATCCATTATTAATTATCCATTATTAATTATCCATTATTAATTATCCATTATTGAATCCTCTGCTTCAGATATTTCCTCTTCATCAGAATCAGCTTTTTCAATTATACTCATCAATAGCATTCCCAGTTCCCAGTCTGACATTCCTTCTGCCTGATATTGAATAACAATAGAAGCTGCTGCCTTATTTATCCGAACCTTTAATACATGGGAATCACTATTTAACAGGTGTTCTAACCGTTTAACATAATTTGGTTCCGATGCTACCCTTGGTATGCGCAACCGGATGCGACCAGGAGTTGAATGCACTATAGTGTATGCTGGTGAGTCATCACTGGTAACTGGAGTCACTGATTGAGAAATAGTTGTTACCTCAGTATCAACCACAGGTGCAACTACAGTTACTTTTTGCTCTTTAAGTTGTTCAATGATTTGTCGGACGAAACCAGCAACTGTTAGGTTAACCAGCAATGCCGTCGCACCCCGTAATTGAAATCTATTGGTAATCATCATTCCCACTAGGGGTGGTAGAATAAATTCAATTTCATTATGAGCTTGTAAAAATGCACCTAACTGTTCCCCAGTTGTTTCAACTGTGTTTGTACTGTTTGTATAGTTTGAGGTTGTGGTCATTATTTACATCCTCTTAAAATTATCCATTATGAGCATTAAATGTGAATATATTTATTTTAGTTGATATTTTCAAGTAATCGTACAATATCGGAAGCGAAATTAATGATTGTTTAAGTATTGAAGGAAATATCAGAGAATAATACAGACATTAGTATATAATCAATAACTCATAATAAAGGTTATGGTTTTGGCATATTGACTGGGAAGGTTGAAACCATTATCCCAAAATAGTTTTGAAGTGCTTGTCACTCCGTGAGTTAAAAACTTTATTTAAGTAAATTGGTATCAACAATTAAATCTTTGCTCTAAGTAGAATTTCAATCCCTTGTTGATTCGCAAGGGGTAAATTTTAATTTTTGTAGAGCTATATTACATTTAGTCTTAAAGCTTGAAATTATATCCAAAATGTAATATAATGTCTCAAACAAGATAAAATAATGTCTCAAAAAACATAATAACAATAAATTAAGAAGTAATGATGATGAATTTATCGGATTTAAAAATAGGGCAAATAGCAATAGTTGATCGAATTATCAGCAGTGAGGATACACGAGGAATTGTTGAGAGACTAGAAGAAAAAGGAATAGTTTCTAATAAACGAGTAGAAGTATTGCAGGAAGGCAAATTTTCTAGTTCGTTGCATATCAGAGTAGGTTCAAGCAAAGAAATAACTATCCAACCCCAGGAAGCCGAAATGATAATTGTTAAAACAGATATTTCAACTAAAGATACGATTCCCGATAGTAGAACAGAATTAACTGAACAAGTTAAAACAGCATCATTAGTTTCATTAACTACTATTATTTTAGTTGTAATTTCTGGATTTTATCGCATCCTAATTACTGGAGATATTCATCAAGGAAATCAAGCAAAAGTTGTGGCTAATGTTGTTTACAACTCAAATTCAACAGGGAAAAAAAATCAAACATTAGAGACAATAGACAAAAGTAAAGTTCAAACAACAATGGTCAGAAGTATTGATACAGTAAATAAGAAATCTGAATTCTCAGATAAGGCTGGGAAAAAAAATCATCAAAATACCAACAACCATGTAAGGAAAACAACTCATTCTCCACCCCCAAATGTAGAGCAAATAGCTAAAAAGATCACCAACAAAACAGAGTTATTAGAATTAAGACAAAAACTATACAATACTATCGATCAAACATGGAAAATTCCTATAAATGTAACTTCAATATACCTAGTTAAAGTCGATAAAAATGGCGCGATCGCTGCTTACGAACCTTTCAATCAAATAGCAGCAGATAATTTGGAAAAGACACCTATACCCAGTCTAGTTAATTCTAATGCTACTACTAAAAAAGAATCACTCAAAACAGAGTGGGCTGAGTTTACAATTTTATTTTATGATAATGGTACTTTAGAGGTTCAATCAAAGTAATTCAATTTCCCAAGTTTCATAAATGGGGGATAATTTTAATAGTTTTGTAGCACAGGCATCTTGCCTGTTGCTTACATTTTCCCGTAGGTAGGATGACTCTAATAATATTCACCACTCCCCTTAATAATCCCTAAAATATTTGATAGAAACAAATAAAGCAAACTTCTCGATTAAACTATATTTTACAGAGTATACCAACTATCCAAGATTTCAATAAGCTTAAACAATAGTGTTTAAGTAAACCTTAAATATTGCAGTGCAGGAGTCAGAATTAATCGCTTCTATACCATTTTTTTAAGTTGCGGAACTTACAGTAGATTTCATCAAGCGTGAGGTTAAACTTTCATAGACAAGATGCCTATCCTACACAGCTTTTATAATTAAAAATTGACATAAAATAAGACTATTTGTATGATTAGATACTGTAGTTATAATAATAGCTAAATAACTTAATATAATTACTTAACTATGTTACATAATTATCTAAAATAATCAATATGAATCAACTAAAATTTGTAGGTAAAGTATATTTAGTAGGAGCAGGACCGGGAGACCCCGGACTAATGACACTCAAAGGTAAAGTGCTATTAGAACAAGCTGATGTTGTGATCTACGATGCTC
The DNA here is from genome assembly GCF_050015975.1 of Dapis purpurea BLCC-M126. Lineage (NCBI taxonomy): Bacteria > Bacillati > Cyanobacteriota > Cyanophyceae > Oscillatoriales > Microcoleaceae > Dapis > Dapis purpurea. Next base: position 25,232 of record NZ_JBNHER010000152.1, read on the forward strand.
TCGTTAGTCCTAACATCCTGACAATGATCAACCCCAATGCTGAAAAAATTAATGCAGGCAAACGTCGCGGTCGCCACTCCCTAGAGCAAACACAAACAACTCAATTACTAATTGAAAAAGCAAAAACTTATGCAGTAGTGGTACGTTTAAAAGGAGGTGACCCCTTTGTCTTTGGTCGTGGTGGAGAGGAGATGGAAGACCTAATGCAAGCAGGAGTACCTGTGGAAGTGGTTCCTGGTGTCACCTCCGGTATTGCTGCACCTGCTTATGCTGGTATTCCCCTAACTCATAGAAACTATAGTTCCTCAGTTACCTTTGTTACAGGTCACGAAGCAACAGGTAAATATCGACCAGAAGTTAATTGGGAAGCGATCGCCCACGGTTCAGAAACAATAGTGATTTATATGGGGGTTCATAACTTACACAATATTATCAAAGAACTTACCATTGCCGGATGTTCCCCAGAAAAACCTATTGCTTTAATTCAGTGGGGAACTCGATCCGAACAAAAAGAATTAATTGGCACTCTCGACAATATTGTAGAACAAATTGAAGCAACTGGGTTTGAAGCACCAGCTATTGCTGTTATTGGCAATGTAGTTAATTTGCATCAAATATTAGGGAATTCATTAATGGATAATGGATAATGGATAATGGATAATGGATAATGGATAATGGAT
>NZ_JBNHER010000153.1:0-9359 GCF_050015975.1 Dapis purpurea BLCC-M126
ATTGATAATGGATAATTGATAATTACCTCTGGTTAAAACCGACAGGATTGAAGATTGGGAAATATCCTATAACTTTTCTCTTGGTCGATTGGATATGGCGTTAGCGGAGCGGCTCTGTAAGAGCGGGAAACCTCGCCATCCCTCGACCGCTTTTTCCCCTTAAAAGGGGAGGCTTTAAACCAGAATTATTTAATTATTAATTATTAATAATTGGGTAAGTTTAGTAGAACGGAAGCGCAACACAATATAAACAATTTAGCGGGGTGGGTTCATCTAATCAAATTTTGATATTATTAATAGACTTGTCGCTTTATACCAATTCAATAAATGTTTGTTACAAATAGACAGGGTATTTTTTAGGAGTCAGGAGTCAGGAGTCGCATGGGAATAGCTTCGATGCTTTTTTTTAGTTCATAAATCATCTTTTTAGTCAAAGGGACATCTCCTGTAAAATCTTTTTATCGTCCTTATTATTCGTAACATTCTTTTTTCAAAATGGTATTATAACTGAAAAAATCCTCAAAATCCTTGATATGTAAGGATTTATAGATATCAACAAGATAAAATGCCCGGAATTATTACTCTGCCTGAGTTTGAGCGATTTTTTTTCATCTATTTAGCGACAAGTCTAATATAGTTGTTGGGAAATAACTTAGGTTAGGAAAAAACGAAAATGAGAACAGATATATTTGTTAGTGATTTCATTATTATCGTATTACTATATGCTATATCAGATGTCCAATTTTACGATAAATTAAGCAATCTTCATCGCTAGATAGAGTATGAATATACCCTGGTGGATTCCGCAGCCATGTTCTTTTGGGATAAACGCCTTGTTCATCCTTCAATACACCTTCAAGAATAAAAATCTCTTCACCGCCCCCATATTCACTGCTGGGGAAGTTTGTACCTGCTGCTAATTTCATCAGATCAACCTGTTCAGTCTGATATGTATGTAACGGCATTACTTGCAATCCAGGAACTTCTCCAGGCAACCACTTTGCTTGAGTCGTAGAAATGACAACCCGTTGTTGATCCTGTGGCTCCATTTGCCGGAGTTTCACTAGGATAGTACAACCATCCTTACTATGTGGAGTATGACTAGAATTCACTGGATTGCGGACATAGGTTCCTGGCTTATAGTCTCCCTGCTCATCAGAAAAGATACCATCAAGTACCAAAAACTCTTCTCCTCCACCATGGGTATGAGCTGAGAAGTAACTACTAGGAGCATAACGAACAAGAGAGGTGGCACGGGCAACCTCTTCTCCATCGCGCTCTAACATCCGTCGTTGTACCCCTGCCATCGGTGAATCTCTCCAAGGCAAGTCTTCTGTAAACACAACAACACGCTCTTGTAAATCAGCATTCAGTTTCATAAGTTACCTCAATAACTTTATTTGACTTTTTCTTAGTACCAACATTGGCATCTTCTTGACGTTTGACGTTGTGGTTGAGCAAAAACAATAGAATTATAGCTGAAGTCAGAAGGGGGGAAGTTAAAAAACATTGCAATAGTAGGAGCAGGTTCCACGTTAAATTATTAGAGCGACAACATTGAATCAAATGAATCTGCCCCCAATGAATAAACTATATTAAATCATTAGGGCGAAAACATTGAATCATATGAACCCTCCCCCAATGAATGCACTATTTTTGTTGATTCACTACTGGCGTAACACGCCTAAAAGATTGCAATAGTAGGGGGTGGGTTCCGTGTTAAATTATTGGGGCAACAACATTCAATCAGATGAACCCGTGCCCAATAATAATGCACTATTTTAGATGTATTGCTCTACTACAAATAGCTTTGATCCCTAATTCCTAAGCTTCCACTTGAGCTAAAGAATAAGGACTAGTCAACTGCTCTAATTGTGCAATCAATAAACTGAGGAACAAACCAACATCTGTTACCACACCTATAGATTCAACAGAACCACGATCGCTCAATTTAGTCACCACTGCCGGATTAATATCCACACAAACCATCTTCACTCCAGCAGGTGTCATATTTCCTACTCCAATAGAATGCAACATAGTTGACAACATCAAAACCATGTCAGCACCTTTCAACAACTCAGTGTATTCTTCCTGGGCCTTAATCAAATCCATCTGAGTATCAGGTAGAGGTCCGTCATCACGAATTGAACCAGCTAAAACAAACGGCACATTATTCTTCACGCATTCATACATCACCCCATTTGTAAGAACACCAGCCTCAACTGCTTTAGCAATATTACCACAACGCCGAATAGTATTAATAGTCTTCAGATGATGTCGGTGTCCACCATGAACAGCAACTCCCTGTTTCATATCCACACCGAGAGAAGTTCCCATCAGTGATTGTTCAATATCGTGAACTGCGATAGCATTACCACCCAATAATACTTGTACATATCCCTGACGAATTAAACTTGCTAAATGTTCGCTACCCCCAGTGTGAATTACAACCGGACCTCCTGTAACTACTACTTTGCCTCCGCGATCACGAATTTGCCGTAATTCCCAAGCTACTTGTTCAACCACTAATTCTACACGACGTTCACTAGAAACACCAGCAGACATAAAGCTGAACTCTTCTTGGTTCCGTTTTTCACGAGATTCTGTTTTACGGATAGTGCGAATACCTACCACATCTACTACTACCTGTTCGCCAATTTGTACATCCCGCAGGAGTTTGCATTTGGCTTGAATATGACCATCTACCTCAGTAATAGCGATTACTCCATCCATCCTTTGATTTTGAACCAGTATCCACTGACCTTTAACTCTAATTTCAGTGGGATAAATAGTCGTAACATAAAAATTATCAGCAGCAACACCATTTTGTTCTACTGGCTCCAATTTAGCATCCTGCACATCCTCAGTAGGAATTACTGCACCAATGTCAATAAGCTGACTCATTATTTCTTCCATGACTTCATGGGAAGGGGCAGAAACTTTGACTTCAGCAAGGGAAGTACTTTGACGTTGTTCTCCGAGATTAAAGTTGAGAACTTTGAAACTACCACCACCTTCAACTATTAAGTCTAAAGCTTGATTAATTAAGCCAGCATCGAGTAAGTGTCCTTCCATCCGAACCGTGCGACTTTCGACCAGCACTTTAGCTTCACGATCAGGTATAATTGGTTCTGTAACTCGGAGGGTAAGACATTTTGCTGCACCACCTGCTTTGAGGAACTCAGTTAGAGGTGTTTCAATAACATTGAAACCTGCTTCTGCAAGACTTGATTTCAAGTCATCACTAACCTTGTTCATAATCATGGTTTGATTAATGTTAACTGCATTGCAGGCAAAGTTTACTGCATCTGCTTCTGCTACTATAATCCGTTTTTCTGGTGGCACTCGCATTTCAATCAGACGGTTGGAGTAGGAGTCAAATGCGGGTGGATAATAGAGTAAGTAACCACCAGTTAGGGGACAGAAGCAGGTATCGAGGTGATAGAAACGCTCGTCTGTAAGTCGGAGGGATAGCACTTCAATGTCGAGCCATTTTGCCAGAAGTGGGTGGGAGTCGAGTTCGGAACGGAAGCCATATCCTGCCCAGAGGTAACGACCTTCTCTATCTAGAAGAGCATCTCCTGCACCTTCAAAGGGTAGGTCTTTGGGGAGTTCGTGAACGATAAAGCCTTGGTTAAGGAACCATTCTTTGAAGTAGGGTTCTTCTCCTTGACGTTCTTTATGGTAGAAACGGCTAATAACAACGGTATTTCCCAGAACTAGACCTGCATTAGCAGTAAATACCATATCAGGCCAACCTTTTTCGGGTGGTACTAGGTCTACAATAGCGTGTTCTTTAATAATCTCGTGAAGTTTGTGCCATTGTTCAACAGACCGATCGCGGGAGGATTTGTGGATGTTGCCCTCCATCCAAGGGTTAATTACATAGTCCACATCGTAGTGGTCGGGGGCACATAAAAGAAAGCGAATTGAATCAGTCATAATTATTACCTGGCAGATGCTATATGTATAGGTCTACTTACTTTATTTGGTAACCAATGGAAAACCCACTCCTAAAATTATTCAGGAGCGGAATTTTAGTGTATAAAGGTTAACACTTTATATTATCACGGTAGGGACACATCTAATGCTTTTTTTTGAGGATAATAAGGGAGTAGGGAAAAGAGGCCAGAGGACAAGGAACAAGCAAAAAATATTTACCGGGCTAATTAAAATAGTGCTTTATATTTGTCGTGGTAGCTAGAGGAAGTTATATCAAGCCTAATTGCACATAGCTCCAATTACGTTGTCATTATAATTTAAGCTAGCGTGATTGTGAGATTGTTTAACCGGATTTGATATTATTTCTCAAAAAGAGGCTATTATTAGCAAAAAGTCTACTTGAGCATAATAAACTTTTATTGGCTCATAGGAGAAAAAGTGAAATGATGGATTTTTACAAGTATCATGCACTAGGGAATGATTATATAATCATAGACCCTAATAAAACTGATATATACATTAACAAAGAAAATGTCGAAACTATATGCAGCCGGAATACTGGTCTAGGAAGTGATGGAATTTTATATGGTCCAATCTTTAACGATGGGAAAATTAAGTTAAGAATATTTAACCCTGATGGTAGTGAAGCTGAAAAAAGTGGTAATGGAATCCGTATGTTTTCTAAATATCTGGGAGATGTTGGCTATATCAAAGAATGCACTTTTTCAATATCTACTGCAGGTGGTGAAGTATCTGTAGAAATAATTAATCTCAAGGATGGATTAATTAAAGTAGATATGGGCTTAACAACTTTTCAAAGTGACTTAATTCCAGTTGCAGGAGAGCGTCGAAAAGTAATACGAGAACCTATAAAAGTAGGTGATGAATCCTTAGAAGTAACCTGCATTTCTATTGGCAATCCTCATTGCGTTATTCCCGTAACAAACATCTCACAAGAGAGAGTGCTTCAACTAGGTCCAAAAATAGAAAATCACCCAATCTTCCCCAATAGAATCAATCTACAGTTATTGCAGGTTCTTGATAGGCATAATATTCAAATAGAAATTTGGGAACGCGGTGCTGGATACACAATGGCTTCTGGCAGTAGTAGCTGTGCAGCTGCGAGGGTAGCTTACGAGTTAGGATTGGTGGAAAGAGAGGTAAAGGTATATATGCCAGGAGGTGAAATTGATATTGATATCAAGCCTAGTGGTCGTGTATACATGACTGGCGTGTCTAACGCTGTTGCTGAAGGTATATTTTTACAAGAATTTAAAAGTATATTAATGGAAAAGTCATAATTCACTACCCTAAAGACACCTGTATCAAGCGCCAGCTTTGAACATATGGTGGTCATTTCAGTTATCAGTTATTAGTTATCAGTTATCAGTCCCTCTTGCTAAACCAGGAGGCTTGAAATACGGAATATTCCTTTTTTATCCCCTTAAAAGAGGAGGCTTGAGACCCAAATTTTTCGATCAAAAAAGTAGTTATGACACCCGAATGCGTATTTTTAACTGTTAAGCATAAGGAACTTCTCAAGTGGCACTTAGGGATCTAGGTTGGATAGTGATGACTAAGGGAAGGGGGCTCGGGACTAAAAATGGCTCCACTGGCATAAGCTAACTGAAGAATTACAGAGGCAATGAGCCAATAAACTGGTGCAATAAGTGTAGGTTGAGTTGACGTATAAAACTCAACAAGAATAAAGCTTTGTTAGGTTTCACTTAGTTCCAGAAAGACCTACATGATCTAATTACACCAATGCTACCGGATTTGATATAACTTATAACTGCGTTAACTTCACCTTAATTGGTGAAATGTTTTTGGAGGGTTGCTCTAACCCCCGCTACAAAAATAACTTCTAACTTCTGACTTCTGACTTCATCAAGTCTATGCTTCTTCTGCTGCTTGCTCTATCAACTTTCGAGCTACAGTTTGAGTACCTGTATGTTGGAAGTAGTTTGTCGTCTTATCCAGAAATGCAGCTACAACATCTAAAGCGTCATCGGAAAAGTCAATAAAGCCACCAATATTGTCAAAAATACTTTCTGGAGTTAAACCAACTGACCCAACCAAGTTATCCATCCATCCCTGAACTGCTCCGAAACTATTAGTAATAAACCCAAATTTGTCATCTCCAGGAATGGCACCGCTAATAGCTCCAAAAACTGCATTATCAGTAAAAGCGCCTTCACCCTCTCCATCAAGGGTATCTTGTACTTTTTGCAGGAAGTCTGGGCCTAAAGGCACCAAACCATCAAGACAAACCAAGGCAGCCATTCGCATTAGAGATGGACCTTTGTACTCTTCAGTTAAGTTTGTGACAAATTCTCCTGGGTCAAGAATAGGTAGGCCATTGAGTTTACTATAGGCTATCAATTCTGCTACAATTTTCAGACACAGGTCAACAGATTGAGTTGTATCAGCTTTGGGAGTTAAGCCACCTAAAAAGCTTAAAAAAGGGATTTTTTCACTTACTATTTCGGCCATAGCTGCTGCAGCAAGGGCACCATCTAAATTATCAACTACGTTGTAATACCACATAGCTCCCTGATATCCATTATCCGCGTCATTGTATAGCTCAAGCGCTTTGTTGCCAATATCTAGAATTCTGTCTGCATCAGACTCGCCTGTAATTACTTCAATAGTTTGATTAAAACCTACTACATTTTCCCACTCCCCCGGAACTACAAAATCTAGAGCATTGAGTGTTTTTACTGTGAGATTATCACTAGGTAGTTCATTCAGTAATTCAATAATTGAATCGCTCACTTTTGACTCCTTTTTTTTGGTTAGTAGTTTGCGTTTTAGCTTTTCATTATTATTGATTGTATCTGTGTATTGTCATCAAAAATTTTTTGACATAATTCTTAGCATTATTGGATTATTTTATTAATTTAGACACAGTAAATTTTACCTGTTTTTTTTTAAAGAAAAGAAAGATTCAAGCACGGTTACAGGTATTTTTCTTGATTTATTTTTAGTTATTATTTCTATATTTTTAAGATAAGTAAGTAGGTCTAATTAAATGTTGCAAAAATTGTCGGGGCGGGTTTTACCGAAACACTTTATATAAATGCAATGTAATCTATTAAACTCGCTCTACGCTCGTTACGTTTATTTATGTTCACCTACTGAGAAAATAATGGTTTTTCTTAACGCTGAAATACTTTGAGTATGGGAAATTATAAATGTTAGGGATTTCGCGGTAGAGGCATAACTCTTGGTCATCCGCGATCGTCCCTGACAACATTTATTCGATCAAATTTAACAATGTCTCAAATAATGAGCATACACATAACCATAACAAGGAGATGAAATTTTTGCCCAACCACGATGGTAACCAATAACACGGACACGAGCGCCTGGATATAATGCGTTTATAACCCGACCCCAAGGATATGTTCTCACCCGCAAGTTTCGATAACGAGTTGCTACTCGACGACAGCTGCCATAAGACCGACCGTAAGACCTGCGATGATACCGATGAGCGAGTTGATCTTCATCTTTAGTTTCAGTAGGAAGTGTAGTTACTGACTCATCAACAATGGGAGCTTTTTGAGATGATACTGCTGCTATAGAAGTAAGACCAATACCAGAAACAGCAGCAATAGATAATAAGGTACTCATTGCTACAGATTTTGTCCAAGTCATCATCTGTTTCATTTTCTATTCCTCAATTATGATTTCATAACTCCTGATCTCATAATTTATCCTCTCAGAAAATATTGCCCAGGACAAGACATTTAATATTAATTTTATTTAATCAAATATTGTTATCTGTCCATTGAGTAAACTATTTTATTTTGGGGATGTTATATATGTTTTTTGTCCCTGTTTTAGTCATGGTTTACCCAAAGAAATGATTTAGCAATGAACCACTATGTTATGTATAGTATTTCTCATATTAATAAGGTACAGTATTTTTTCTCTCCCCTATTCTCAGATTTGGTGTTGTTGAAAATCAGAATTTTTTGTATCTCAGCCAATGTGAGAAACGTTAGATCAAAATCAAAACAGATATAGCTCTAAAATTGCCATTAAAATATTGACATTAAACGTATATTATGATAATCACAGAAAAGAGTAATTATTGCTCATCAGTCTATTTTTATTCCCTAGTCAAAAATTTTTATGTCATCTAATCAAAAAATCTACGAAGGCAAAGCTAAAATTCTTTATACTACTGACGACCCAGAAATATTGTTGACTTATTTTAAGGATGATGCTACAGCCTTTAATGCTCAAAAAAAAGGCACAATAACAGGGAAAGGTAAAATAAACTGTACTATTTCTACTAATATATTTAAGCTACTTGAAGCTAATAATATACCCACTCATTTGATTGACTGTCCAGCACCAGATCAAATGCGAGTTAAAAGGGTGACAATTTTACCTATAGAAGTGATTGTGAGAAATATTGCTGCTGGTAGTCTTTGCCGACAAACTGGATTAACAGAAGGAACTATCTTGAAATTTCCCTTAGTAGAATATTGTTACAAAAATGATAGTCTGCAAGACCCACTTCTAACACGCGATCGCCTCTTACTACTAGAATTAGCTACCCCAGAACAATTAGAGCAAATACGGACTTTTGCCCTCAAAATTAATGATTTGCTGATAAATTTCTTTAACCAATGCCAAATTACTCTTGTGGACTTCAAAATCGAATTTGGCCTAGATAAACATGAAAATTTGATTTTGGCAGATGAAATAAGCCCAGATAGCTGCCGACTTTGGGACCAATCTCAAACAGATCCAAACCAGCGAGTTATGGACAAAGACAGATTCCGTAGGGATCTTGGTAATGTAGAAACCGCATATCAACAAGTCTTAGAAAGGATTTTAGCTCAGAAAGTTTGAGATACCCGTCAATAGTGTACAATTTTACGGTTTGTATGAAAATTTCACTGGTGTGTGGATTGTACGGGATAGTAATTATATGCGCTTGTCTCCGTTTTTAGTGGCCATTTTTGCTGCTTCAACAAGTTTTGGAATCTCAAAGTCTGCTAATGCTCAAATATCAGAAACTGATATAGATACTAATTTTATTTCTCGATCAATTAGTTCAAAAACACAATTTGGTCAACTTTCTTCTACCAAATCTTTTTTAGAGTTAGGATCTAGTTTATCTTCACAACAATTATTTGGTAGTAGTAAGAATCGGTTGAGTAAATCTTGGTCGAAAGCAGAAGTCAAATTAGAATTTTATGCTTTATTAAAGGTTAAAGAAGTTACAAAATTATCTTCTGTTTCTAATAAAGAATTTGCTAATTTTTTAGCTTTAGACGTTTTGGAAAAGACACAAATTCCTCAACTAACCCTAATTAATAAATCAACAGAAATTAAATCGGAAGGATTAGTAGATAAACAGTTTGCTGCGACTATTCCAACTACAGAAATAGTTGTAGATG
>NZ_JBNHER010000153.1:9459-23713 GCF_050015975.1 Dapis purpurea BLCC-M126
GGTTTTGGCAAAATCAACAGAAATTAAATCGGAAGGGTTAGTAGATAAACAGTTTGCTGCGACTATTCCAACTACAGAAATAGTTGTAGATGAGAGTGGAAATTCTCAGAATGTGGTTTTGGCAAAATCAACAGAAATTAAATCGGAAGGGTTAGTAGATAAACAGTTTAATTCCATCCTTTCTCAAGGAAATAATTTAATTAATAGCCAAATTACTCAAAATCAACAGAAATTAACATCATTAAAATTAGACCAATCAGATAACTTAGCCTTAACGTCATTACCAGAAGATAAACTTGTAGAACCAGATAGTAATACCAAACCTACCCCAACAGAATCAGAACAATATACTCCCCTTCCATCACAACAAGCACAAACCTCTACAGAAGAAGGAGAACCCCTAGTGCTAGTAGCTGAAGTTGTAGTTATTGGAGTAGATGGAGAACTCGAAGATCAAGTTTACCAAGTCATTAGCACTCAACCAGGACGCACAACTACTCGCTCTCAACTACAAAAAGACATTAATGCTATCTTTGCCACAGGTTTCTTCCGAAATGTGAAAGCAGTACCCGAAGATACTGTCCTTGGTGTACGAGTCACTTTTGAAGTCGAACCGAACCCTGTATTGAGTTCTGTAATAATAGAAGGTGCAGAAGTATTTCCTGAAAGTGAAACAGAGAGAATATTTAGCGAGCAATATGGTGAAACTCTAAACTTGAAAGTTTTTGAAGGAGGTGTCGAACAAGTCAACCAGTGGTATCAAGACAATGGTTATGTTCTCGGCCAAGTTATCGGTGCGCCTCAAGTCGGTGATGATGGTACTGTCACCTTAGAAGTTGCAGAGGGAGAAATTAAAGATATTCAGGTGCGCTTCGTCGATTCAGAAGGAGAAACAGTAGATGAAGAAGGTGAACCCATAGAAGGTCGTACCCGTGAATATATTATCACTAGAGAAATTCAGCTGAAACCAGGAGATATATTTCAGCGACAGACAGCAGAAAAAGATATTAGAAGAGTGTTTGGTTTAGGCATTTTTGAAGATGTGAGATTGGGGTTAGAACCATCACCAGACGATCCTAACACAGCAGTTATCATTGTAAATGTTGTAGAGAAAAGTACGGGTTCTCTAGCATTTGGTGGTGGGGTTAGTTCTGCAAGTGGATTGTTTGGTACAGTGAGTTATCAACAGCAAAATATTGGTGGTAATAATCAAAAATTAGGTGGTGAATTTCAGGTGGGTGAACGATTAGTATTAGCAGATGTTAGTTTTACAGATCCTTGGATCGGTGGAGACGATCATCGACTTTCTTACACGGTTAATGCTTTCAGACGGCGAGCTATTTCGGTGATTTTTGATTCTGATGATGATAACGACCAGCGGGATGTAGATCTACCTAATGGTGACAACCCACGAGTGATTCGTACAGGGGGTGGGGTTAGTTTCACTCGTCCGTTTATTCCTAACCCATTTGTCGATCCACAATGGACTGCTTCTTTGGGATTAAAATATGAACGGGTAGAAATTCAGGATAGTGATGGTGACACTGAACCCAGGGACGAATTAGGTAATAAATTGACTGCTGATGATTCTGGGGAAGACGATCTATTGACGATTCAATTTGGTATTGTCAACGACCGACGCAATAATCCCCGACAACCTACTTCTGGTAGTTTGCTGCGGTTTGGTACAGAACAGTCTATTCCTATAGGTTCAGCAGAAATTGCCATGAATCGTTTGCGAGGTAATTTCAGTTATTTTATTCCAGTAAATTTTACTAAGTTTGCTGATGGACCTGAAGCTTTAGCTTTTAATATACAAGCAGGTCATATAATTGGAGATTTACCTCCTTATGAAGCTTTTCCTCTAGGTGGTACTAATACAGTCCGTGGATATGATGAGGGTTCTGTAGCAGCAGGTCGTACTTTTGTCTTAGGAACTGTTGAGTATCGCTTTCCTGTATTTAAGTTTCTTGGCGGTGCTTTATTTGTTGATGCTGCAACAGTATTTGATAGTCAAAGTTCTGTAATTGGTAATCCTGGAGGTGTGCGGGAGAAACCAGGAGATGGTATCGGTTATGGTGCTGGTATCCGGGTACAGTCTCCTCTTGGCCCGATTAGAATTGATTACGCTATTAATGATGAAGGTGATACTCGTTTCCACTTTGGTATTGGTGAGCGGTTCTAATGAAGTCATAAGTTAGAAGTCAGAAGTCAGAAGTAATATCAAATTCTGTGGTATCGTTACCTACGCTATTACAGATAGTTCGACTGCTTTTAGAACTCACGAGTCAGAATAAATATAGTCTGCTGAATAACTATTTTTTGGGAGGTTGAGAAACCAGGTTTACAGGGGTATGTTTCTTACCTTTGATGTAAAAAAAGTTTGGAAAGAGCGGGAAGTGTGGGCATAAAAAAGCACATTTTTCTTGAGATTTTATACTGAATAAAAGTGATTACTCAGCCCTTTGAATTAAACTTACTTGTGTAAGAAGGAGTCAGGAGGAATGGGAATAAAAGAAAACAAATTCCTGTCTATCTTCTTGAAAGAGGAGGTTTGAGACCTTATTTCTTTAGTAAAAAGTCATTTCTTAATAGCCAACTCCTGACTTCCAGCTTTGGGTAAGTAAATATTTATCCAATTACTATGAATGCTGTATTTCTATTTCTACTGTTTATCTGTCTCGACTTTTACCAGGTGTAATATGTTCCTCATCTGTCTCTGTTTCATCTGCCCGAGCAATAAGCTGCCATGAACTTTGTTGATCGAGTTGTAATTGTTCTTTGGCAGTGAAATTACTCGTAATGGCTGGAATCATATTGATTCCCGTCAATACAGAACTGACAAGAATGATTGAAACTATATATTTAGTCATTATTTAAAGATTGGTAATAGGGTGTATTCTCTTATTCACAATTTGTATTTAGAATCCGGAAAATATAGAACTAAGTAGGTTGGTAAAATTTACAAGTACGTCCGAAGCGACTGAAACCGATTGGAAGGAAGCAATTTCAAGGTTTTTAACTGCATTGACTTAACATTTCGTTACAGGTTTATTCACACCTATCTAGTTACGCAAACGCGGTGTTTGAAATTGCTAAATTCCCTTTTGCTGCGCAACGAAAACGTCGAGGATTTCCGCACCGAAAACCCCCTCAGAAATTACTTTTGAATTTTGACTTGCGCGTAACCCTATATTATGAGGATAGCCATCTACATGATACCGTTTGGATAAATATTTGTCCCAAATATTTATCTCTGTTCTCTATTCCCTATTTCCTTTTGCCTATCAACAATAGTGCCTGTAACATTTTTGTATCGGTAGTCCTAAAATTTGTATCGGTAGTCCTAAAATTTGTATCGATAGTCCTAAAATTTGTATCGGTAGTCCTAAAATTTGTAAGCATATTAGTTGGTATAACAATCAAATGCTAAGAAACCCGTTTGCCTAGCATTCCGTAGGAAAGGGTGGAAAGCTACAGCACTTGCCGTTTCTTTGAGTTAGAGGAGGATCACTTCCCGAACGCGGTAGTGCGTGGCGTACTAATAGGGCCTGCGTAGCACATCCGCGCTCGAATTTAGGGTGTTTAACTCCTGGAGACATCAATTAAAGTTGAATCTTGGTAATGGCAATATTGCCAGCAAAGCAAACATCGACATCTGTTCCTGGAGCGCGATCGCGTTCTTCATATTTCCCTGCATAATAAAAATCTTGTCCTTCCATCTGATAAGCTACTGGCAATGGTTGAGTAGATGGTTCGCAAAATACCATTTTTGGGTCTGGTGCTTCCGGTTCTAAATAGGGGAAATTTACATTCCAAAAAGCTCCTGGTTCAATGGGGCGGTTGAGTAAATCTGTTAATACTATTTTGGCCAAACGAGTTACTCTTGGCCAGTCCACAGGCTTTTTCCCTCGACGAAATTGAGACAGAGCTATTCCTGGTATTCTATGAAACGCTGCTTCTCTTACTGCTGCTACTGTTCCAGATATGTAGACATCTACACCCATATTACCCCCTGAGTTAATACCTGACAGTACCCATTTGACATTTTTACTTATGTGTGATATTGCGATTCTAGTACAATCTGCTGGTGTACCTGCGATCGCATACTCAACCTCAGACAGATGTTTGATATTAATAGGCCCATTAGTAGTAACTTGATGCCCACAACCAGATAATTGTCCTTGGGGAGCAACAATAATACTTTCGTCGAAAGATGGTAGAGGTAAATCAGGATTATTCACAGCTTCCCACAGTGCTTTAATACCAGGAGCATTAATTCCATCATCATTAGTGAGAATAAATGTCATACTTCTTAATAATTTTAACTTAGCTAATTTGCGAACTATAACATAAAAAAAGAAATATTTTTGTACTATTTCATACATCTATCTAGGAGTCAAAAGTAATATTAATCGAGTAATATTTATTGTCTCAAAACCTTAACAGATAATAATTTCAGACAATTTTATCGACAACAAGTAATCAGGCTAGAAACTAATTAATATTAAGTGGATTACAGGAAAAAAAGTATTGTGTTAAACTATTCATAAACTAAAGATAAAGAGTAAAAAGTCAATGTATGTCACTGCCTGCTGTTTTACACCCTGATATAGTTGAATTTCTCCGAAAAGATGTAGAAACTAATTTGCAAAAGAAAGTATGGGAATGCATTAAAAGACTGAAACACCAACAATTTAATAGTGGATTACGGGTAAAAAAGCTCAAAGGAATAAATAAAAGAGTATGGGAAGCTAGAATTAACAGTGCTAGTCGCTTAATTTTTACCTACGATAAATCACAGCGACCAGAAACAGGAAAAACGCAAGTTTATCTAGCAATTCAAGATATTTGTTTAGACCATGATGATGTATCGCGACGTGCTAAAGCAAGGCAAAAAAGCCCTGATTCTGAATGGTTAGAAACAGCAGAATTTGAAGTAATTGTAGAGACCAGAAATTTCCAAAATCAGGATAATAATACGGATAAAAATATATCATATTCATCAGTAGAAAAAGCAAATATTGAAGCAGTGAAAGCGTTGGATTTGGAAACAAATTCAGATTTAAAAGATGACGAATTGTTAGGAAATATTGAGTGGCGAGTATTAGAGTCAGAAACAGAATGGCAAAAAGCAATTATTGAGCAAAATACAGATTTACCTTTAAAGCTGACTCCAGAAGAATATAAATTGGCTAAATTATCAGGAAATCTATTATTAAATGGTAGTGCAGGTACAGGAAAAACTACAGTAGCATTATATAGAATGCTCCAAAAAAAACAGTATAGCAATTTAGGAAAACGTTTATATATTGCCTATAACGATTTGCTTGTTAATAATGCTGAAGAACAATTTCATCAAATAGTTAGTGCAAATAGTCAATTAGAAGCAGAATCGAAATACTCAACAAATCAAATAGTTTTTGAATTTAAAAATCTCCACCAACTATGTTTAGAAATTCTCGGCGATCGCCAGATAATATATTATCCTCAAGATGAAGTTAACTATCAAGTATTCTCGGAGATGTACAAAGCGCATCCTTGCAGAAAACAATATCCAACAACTTTAGTATGGGAAGAAATTAGAAGCATAATTAAAGGTAAACAACTAGCAATTACAGAAAATATTTTATCGGATAAAGAATATGAAAAAATTAGTAAAAACAGCATTATTTTAATACCTAATAAACATCGAAGAGATATATATAAAATTGCAGAATGGTATCAAAAAAAGCTCCAAAAAGAAAGATTATATGACGAAATAGATTTAGTCAGACAAGTATTAAAGTTGCTCAAAAATAATTCTCGAAAAAAATATGATTTAATTGTTTGTGACGAAGTACAAGACTTAACAGAAATACAATTAGAGTTATTATTTAATTTAGTTGCTCCGAGTGGAAATTTATTGTTTGCTGGAGACTCTTATCAAATGATTAGCCCTAGTGGTTTTCGTTGGGAAACACTAAAAGATAAATTTTATCCTCAGAGAAAAGTAGATCAACAAACTCTAAAATTTAACTTTCGGAGTGTAGGAAGCTTAGTCAAATTAGCGAATCAACTGCTAAAATTGCGTTCTAGATACTTAGCAGAATCTACAGGATATTATTCAAGGACTAATAGTATTTACGGTCAACCAGCTAGACTAATTTCAGCAGATAATCAAACATTAGTAAAAATATTAAAGGAAACATCTTTATGTCCTGGTGATGCTATTTTAGTCAGACAAGAATCAGATAAAGAAAAAGTTAGAGCCGAACTAAATTCCAGTTTTGTTTTTACAATTGAAGAAATAAAAGGATTAGAATTTGATACAGTTTTTCTCATAGATTTTTTTCAGGCACAAGCAAAACTTTGGAGCAAAGCAATACGAGGTGGGGTACTAAAAGAAAAAGAAAAACCACAACTGCAACTAGAATTAAACTTACTTTATGTAGCAATTACTCGTGCTAGCAGAATATTAAATATTTGGGAATCAGAGCTTAGTCAGCTTTGGCAAGAACCAGAATTAACAGGTTTATTTCAGTCAATAATTCCCGAATTAGTCAGAAGTGATCGTATAGAACCTAGCCCAGAAACATGGCGTAAACAAGGACAATATTATCTAAAAGCCGAGTTTTATCAACAAGCCAAAGAATGCTTTACTAAATCTGGCGATGTAATTTTGGAGAAACAAGCTCAAGCCAAATTATTAATTCAAAAACAAGCTTATAATGAAGCAGCAGAAATTTTTGTTGAATTAAAAGAATGGCAAGATGCAGCACTGTTATTTGAAAAAGTAGAAAAATGGCAACAAGCAGGAAAATATTGGGCAAAAATTGGCGAATATAATAAGCAAAAAATTTGTGAAGCTTCTCAATTAGAAGCAAGCCTAAAATGGGGGGAAGCAGCTAAAAAATGGGAAGAAATACTAGATTTTGCTAATGCTAAACGGTGCTGGATGAATATTCCTGAAAAAAAAGCAGAATACCGCGCTATTGAATTTGAAAATAAGAAACAATGGCTGAAAGCTGCTACTGAATACGACTTAGCAAAAATGCCTCAGAAAGCAGCATTTTGCAGAGCTAGAGAATTTGAAAAGAAAAAACAATGGGAAGAGTCTATTATCCAATATGAAATAGCGGGTATGACAGAAAAAGCTGAAAAATGTCGTCAGGAAGGAGCAGATGCACTGCACCAACGGGGATTAATCAAACTACAAAAAAGAGATAATACTGGCGCTCTAGAAGACTATAATCTCGCCATACATCTAGAACCTAATAATCATCAATTTTATCATAATAGAGGCATTGCAATTGCTCAAATGGGAAATTTAAAAGGGGCTATAGAAAATTTCCACAAAGCATTAGAACTCGATTCAAAAGATCTACAAATCTATAATAATTTAGGAGCAGTTTATGTAGAATTAGGGGAATTAGATCAAGCTATAGAGCTTTTTTCTCAAGCTCTGGAATTAAATCCTGAAGAATCTCAAATCTACCAAAACTTAGGAGTAGTCCGTTTTAAAGCTGGAGATCCGCAAGGAGCTATAGCAGATTATAATCAAGCCATACAATTTAATCCCAATAAAGCAGAAGCTTACTATAATCGAGGTATTGCTTATCGTTTCCTGGGAAATAACCAAGATGCAATTGATGACTTGACAAAAGTATTACAACTCAATCCTAAAGTTGTAGATGCTTATACCCAGCGAGGTATTATTAGGTTTGAGATGAAAGATATACAAGGAGCGACTGCCGACTTTAATGAAGCTATTAAACTTAATCCGAAACATCCTGAGGCTATCTACAACCGAGCTGTAATTCGTCGTCTGAGTAAAGATAACCAAGGTTCACTAGCTGATTTTAATCAAGTTATAAAAATTCATCCAAACTATATGGATGCTTACATTAAAAGAGGTATAGTTCGTTTCGATATTGGAGAGCATCGGGGTGCCCTAGAAGACTTAGATCGTGCAGTAAAACTTCAACCCGAAAATGCAGAAGCTTATTATCATCGAGGTAATACTAAACGCAGTCTAGGAGATTTTTCTGGAGCGATCGCTGATTTTGAGATTGCGGTAAATTTTAACCCTCAATATCATCAAGCTCATAACGATATGGGTATTGTACGCCTGAGAACGGGAGATATTTCAGGGGCTATGAAAAACTTTGAAATAGCTATAGAAATCAAGCCTAACTATGCTGAAGGTCATAATAACCGAGGTTTTACGAAGTTTAGACTAGGGGATATTTCAGGAGCAATGAAAGACTTTGAAATAGCTATAGAAATTAATCCTAATTACGCCGAAGCATACAATAATCTGGGAAATTCTCGCTTTCAAACAGGAGACTTTGAGGGAGCAATGAAAGACTTTGGCGAAACTCTACGCATTCATCCCAAATATGTTCCTGCCTACAATAACCGAGGTTTAGCGCGTTTGAAATTAGGAGATTTTTCTGGAGCGATCGCTGATTGTGATGCAGCCCTAAAAATTAATCCTAGCTATGCTTTAGCTCATTATAATTTAGGCTTAATTCACACTGAAATGGGAGATTTAGAGCAAGCTGTTGTAGACTATAACGAAGTATTGCGACTGTATCCGAGAAAAATTGATGCTTATGTTAACCGAGGGTTAATTTATCTGAAGTTAAAAAACTATACCCAAGCTATTAAGGATCAAACTACTGCTTTGAGTATTAATTCTAATCTTGCTCATGTTTATTCTTTTCGTAGCGAAGGATATATTAAATTAGGACAATT
The DNA here is from genome assembly GCF_050015975.1 of Dapis purpurea BLCC-M126. Classification (NCBI taxonomy): domain Bacteria; kingdom Bacillati; phylum Cyanobacteriota; class Cyanophyceae; order Oscillatoriales; family Microcoleaceae; genus Dapis; species Dapis purpurea. The sequence continues at coordinate 18,199 of NZ_JBNHER010000153.1, forward strand.
AAAAGCAGCTCTTGATGATTTACACAAAGCAGCAGAAATTTACCAGCAACAAGGAAAGCAAGAAGAATACAAAAAGGTTATGAATGTAATTGAGAAGATAGCAGAATAAGAGCACTCATCACAGTACTTTCTCTGGTTTTTCCCTTGCTGTTAACCGAGATTTAGCATAATAATAATTTTTAATTTATCGGAATTTAAAACGAAGTAGAAGATGTGGATTTGTGTGAGTGTTGAAGTGGGGGGAGTGTTGTTTTAGTTTTTGTGGGTAGAAGATTGAGAGAAGTGGTTGTGAAGGGTAATATCAAATCCAGTAGCATCGATGTAATTAGATAAAGAGTGTGGGGAGTGTGGGGGGTGTAGGGAGATGGGGATATCTAGAAAGATTTAGGAATAGCGATCGTGAAGTGAACATTGTTTTATACCGAATTAAGTGGATTTGATATAAAATCTAAATTTGTAGGCTTTTTCAACCATCTACTACTAATCAAAACCTGTGAAAACTTTAAAATATTATGTGTGAAATCGCTTTATCAGTCAGATTTTTAAACAATATATTCTGAACAAAAGTGCGGATTTTATTGATTATTTGTCAATTAAACCTGAACTTCTTAAAATCTTATCAACACAAAAATATGAATGATCTTGCACAAATTGCTAATAATCATTGGATGGGAAGATATCTAAAAATTCTTGCTTTTGTCTTTATCTACAGTGGATTAATTCATATTGCCAATATAGTAAGTTTAGGCGAAAAAACTTGGTTAGAAACTCCTCAAACTTGGCAAATAGGAGATATAGTTTATGGAATACTCGATCTTGCTGCTGTCATCGGTTTATGGCAGGGAAAAGCTTGGGTAATTATTTGCTTTTTAGTAGGAATTATTTCTCGATTTGTAATTTATACAGTTTTTATTGATTATTTTCCTTTTACCCAGCAACAGCGAGAAACTATTTATGGTTTATTAGGGACAGAAGTAATTTTACTGTCAGTATTTGTAGTTTTATTATTGTGGAAAAAGTAGTCATAGGTTAAGAATTTAGAATTCAGAATTATGAATTTAGAACATCGTCTGGTAATATATAAAATTGTGACTTAAAGTTTACTGTGCAAAGAACACAGAAAAAAATGACTCAATCTCAAACCGGACGAATGTTACTTTCTCACAATTTTGAACTTTCAGAAAATACACTACCTGAATTAAACCGAGAAGAATTTGCTCAAGTATTTATCGATGGTTTAAGCAAATATCCACAGCTAAAATGTCGGCAATTAAATCATCCCCATTGGATGGTAGAAATTTTATTTGAAACTCAGGTTTTTGCTCCGCCTCAAGTTGGAGAAAAATGCGCTCAAGCATTAATAGAAAAACGGATAAATCAAAAAAATGGCAAAGATTTAATTGTTGATGTATTGATTCTAGGAGGTTTGAAAAAAACTCCTCCGTTAAGTGATTCTCCTGATACTCTCCGATCGGGAGAATGGGGTGTTGATGTTGTGGAAACTCATGCAGCAGAAACTTTTCTGAATACTCTCCAGTGGGATGAAAAAACAGCAGGTAAAACAATTGAAAATATTTTCAAAGTAGAAATGAAAAATATTCTTGCCTAATTTATTTATGATTGTAAGCATTCAGCAATCAGCTATTAGCTGTCAGCCATTAACTTATTCTTTTTGAACGAAGAATCAGAGCTAAAAGATTGGGCAAAAATTAAAAGTTACTCTAAAAGTACTCTTTGCTAATTTTTCTTATTAATTAGATTACGAAGGAAAAGCTAAAAACTGAAGGCTAATACCTGAATGCTTACTTAAGCTATCCCCAATTTCTATTTCGATTTGAGCAATATAAATTTCAAAAAGTATTTATAAATTAACTTTTTTTAGTAGATAAGAGAAATGTCAGTCCTCTTGCCTTCTATTTATAAGTATTAAACCGGAATAATATTATTATGAAACTTATTTTAGTAGCTCCCAACCCACTTTTGTCTAACGCTTTTCAAGAAAATTTCCATTATTTACCCAATATAGAAATCATTAATAACTATTTTGAGTCAGTGCCAGAATATGACTGTTTAGTAAGTCCAGCTAATTCCTTTGGACTTATGGATGGTGGCATGGATGCGGCAATTATTAGATACTTTGGTGATTCTTTAATGACTTTAGTTCAGCAAAAAATTTTAGATGAATATTTGGGCGAACAACCTGTAGGTACATCTATGATAGTTGAAACAGGTCATCCTCAACATCCCTTTCTTGCCCATACCCCTACTATGCGAGTACCGATGTCTATTGCTGGTACTGATATTCCTTACGTCGCCATGTGGGCAATGTTACTTGCAATACGACGCCATAACCGCCAGCAAAAGAAACAAATTAGAACAGTTGTCTGTCCAGGGTTGGGTACAGGAATAGGTCAAGTTTCCTATCAGGAAGCAGCTAGACAAATGGCTCTTGCTTATGACCATTTTGTTTATCCGCCTAAATCAATCAACAATTTTATTGCTGCTGAAAGACAACTTCAAATTTGGGAAGAAGGAGATTTAACGAAGTCATAAGTCATAAGTCAGAACTAGTTTTTGTCACGGGGATTTTGAGCAATTTTCTTGGTAATTGTGTAATTTATAAAACATATTTTTTTAGTTACTTATGCAAAAAAAATTTAATCGACGTTCATTTATTGGGTACATTTCAGCCACTTTAGCAACTAGCTTATTATTAAAAGCTTGTGCTGATTCTCCTTCTACAATTACAGAAAATAATGGTAATAATTCTACAGATTCTGGTAGTAGTTCTGAAAGTTTTAAAATTGCTATTGCTTTGCCTGGAGTTATTACCGATGGTGGATGGAATCAATCTGGTTATGAAGGAGTAAAAAAAGCAGCCGAAAAACTCAATGGTGAGATGATTTATGTGGAAAATGTTGCTCAACCAGACCAAACAGAAACTCTCTCAGATTTTGCCAGGAAAGGTTATGATTTAGTAGTTGGTCATGGCGGACAATTTGATGCTGCTATTCAACAAGTAGCTAGTCAATTTCCAGATACATTCTTTTTAGGAGTTAATGGTAATATTGCTGGGGAAAATTATGCTTCGGTAACAACAAATTATTTCCAAGTTGGTTATCTTGCTGGTGTGGTTGCTGGTTTGATGACTAAAACTAATAAAGTTGCTTATATTACGGGTTTATCTTTTAAGGGAACTAACTTACAAGGTAGGGCATTTGAGTTAGGAGCTAAGTCTGTAAATTCCAGTGTTGAAGTTGTGGTTAGTTACACTGGAGATTTTAATGATATTGCTAAAGGAAAAGAAGCAGCTTTGGCTTTAATTTCTACAGGAGTTGATGTTATTTATCACTTATTAGATAATGCTGCTCCGGCAGTTTTACAAACGGCACAAGAAAAAGGAATTTATGCAGTGGGTAATACTACAGATCAGTTAGATGTTGCTCCAAAAGCAGTATTGACAAGTGCAGTTCAGGATGTGGGAGGAGCGATCGCCTACGTTGCTAATTTAGTGAAAAATGATCGAGTTAAAGGAGAAAAATATGTTTTAGGAATTGAAAATCCAGACATTACTAAGTTGGGTCGTTTTAATGATGTTTTGCCAGAAAAAGTTAAGCAAAAAGTAGAAGAAACTCAGCAGCAAATGTTGGCTGGAGAATTGAAATTTGCAGATTGTTCAGAAGGTAGTCAAGAGAAAGTTTGTATTAAATAGGACTTACGCAAAGTAACACAATTCTGTCATTGCGAGCGACAGCGAAGCAATCTCGAACGTCCAAAACTCCTTCCTAATAATTGCTATAGCCTAGTCATTGCAACTTTCACTCCTGGGAAGGAAGCAATCTCAGGGGTCAGCGGAGATTGCTTCCTCTCGTCGCAATGACAACTTTTCAGCCCGATATAACTTCTGACTTCTGACTTCAAACTTCTGACTTCCCAGTGCCAACACCATCACACAAATCTCTATCGCTTTCACTGACATTAGGGTTATTTTCTAGGTAGTCGCGCATCCAGTCGCAAGCCCACTCATGGAGGTGATCGAACTTCCAAATCTTCCACAATTTCACTGTATTGTCAGCACTTGCAGAAGCAATAGTCTCTCCATCAGGACTAAATGCTACACCTAAGACCGAACTCTCATGGCCGGTGAGAGTCTGCAATAATTGACCCTGACGGTTCCACAACTTCACTGTTTTGTCACGACTTGCAGTTGCAATAGTCTCTCCATCGGGACTAAATGCTACACCTAAGACCTCACTCTCATGGCCGGAGAGAGTCTGCAATAATTGACCCTGAAGGTTCCACAACTTCACTGTTTTGTCACGACTGGCAGTTGCAATAGTTTCTCCATCAGGACTAAATTCTACATCATTGACCGAACTGTCATGGCCGGAGAGAGTCTGCAATAACTTCCCCTGACGGTTCCACAACTTCACTGTTTTGTCACGACTAGCAGTTGCAATAGTCTCTCCATCGGGACTAAATTCTACACCTAAGACCCAACTCTCATGGCCGGAGAGAGTCTGCAATAATTTCCCCTGACGGTTCCACAACTTCACTGTTTTGTCACCACTTGCAGTTGCAATAGTCTCTCCATCCGGACTAAATGCTACACCATTGATCAAACTCTCATGGCCGGTGAGAGTCTGCAATAATTTCCCCTGACAGTTCCACAACTTAACTGTTTTATCCCAACTTGCAGTTACTATAGTCTCTCCATCCGGACTAAATTCTACATCATTGACCGAACTGTCATGGCCGGTGAGAGTCTGCAATAATTGACCCTGACGGTTCCACAACTTCACTGTTTTGTCACCACTTGCAGTTGCTATAGTCTCTCCATCTGGACTAAATGCTACATCTATGACCTTATCCTCATGGCTTTTTAGAGTCTGCAATAATTTCCCCTGACAGTTCCACAACTTCACTGTTTTGTCACCACTTGCAGTTGCTATAGTCTCTCCATCCCGACTAAATGCTACACCAATGACCGAATACTCATGGCCGGTGAGAATCTGCAATAATTTCCCTTGACGGTTCCACAAATTCACTGTTTTGTCACGACTAGCAGTTGCAATAGTATATCCATCGGGACTAAATGCAACATCCCAGACTGAACTCTCATGGCCGGTGAGAATCTGCAATAATTTTCCTTGACGGTTCCACAACTTCACTGTTTTATCAGCACTTGCAGTGGCAATAGTCTCTCCATCCAGGCTAAATGCTACACCATTGACCGGACTCTCATGGCCAGTGAGAGTCTGCAATAACTTCCCCTGACGGTTCCACAACTTGACTGTTTTGTCACTACTTGCAGTTACTACAGTCTCTCCATCCGGACTAAATTCTACATCATTGACTGAACTCTCATGGCCAGTGAGAGTCTGCAATAATTTCCCCTGACGGTTCCACAACTTGACTGTTTTGTCAAAAAAACTTGCAGTGGCAATAGTCTCTCCATCAGGACTAAATTCTACATCATTGACTGAACTCTCATGGCCAGTGAGAGTCTGCAATA
>NZ_JBNHER010000153.1:23813-26234 GCF_050015975.1 Dapis purpurea BLCC-M126
ATTTCCCCTGACGGTTCCACAACTTGACTGTTTTGTCACCGCTTGCAGTAGCAATAGTCTCTCCATCGGGGCTAAATGCTACACCCAAGACCCCTTTCTTATGCCCCTGCAAAGTTTGCAATACTTTTCCCTGACAGTTCCACAACTTCACTGTTTTGTCACCACTTGCAGTGGCAATAGTCTCTCCATCGGGGCTAAATGCTACACTATTGACCGGACTTTCATGGCCTTGAAGGCGGTTACGCTCTCGGTACTTTTCTATTATGTATATAGCTTGACTCAGAGCATCTGTTATTTGCATTTTGCTATTTGCTTGAGGTTGGAATATTTGGTTAGGAAGTGGTAGTTGTCTGGCTGCTCTCAAAGCTTGCAGTAACCCCTCAAAATGTTTACCAGAGTTAGATAATGATTTAGAGATAATACTTTTACCTACTGCTTCGGCTTCCGCTAACTTCAGATCCGCTTTCTGCTTCGCCTCTTCTAATATCTGGTTTGCTTTTACCTGAGCATCCAATTTTATCTGTATTTCCGACTTTTCTAGTTCGATCGCCTGTTTATCCAACTCCTGAGAAGCAGTCAAAAAGCGATAGTCGCGATCGCTCAAACTTTTATCCCCAGACCACACCAAAGCATCAGCCAAAGTTTCACCCCGCAACAGTCGCGACTCATCTTGACATCCCGACTTTTGCCAAGCAGCAAACGCCTCAGAGTAGGGGCGTAACTTGGCTAACTCCTCTTCTACCCACTGGAGATTAAATACTTCTTGATAAATATAATTCATAACCTGCAACTGGTCTTGACGTTTGATAACCAAACCTGTGAGGCGGAGTTCCATTTGTTCTGGGGTCTCAGTGGCTTTTATCCCCCCCAACCCCCCCTTTGAAAGGGTGGGCTTTTCTTCTTCTAGTTTCCCACTTTCCAAAGGGGACGGAAGGGGAATTTCTTCCTCTAGTCTCCCCCTTTCCAAGGGGGACGGAAGGGGGATCGAATTCAAAACTTGCTGATACAACCCTAACAACCGACTTGCCCGTTTTTCATTTACCAAGAGGCGATCGCGAATTGTCCGTAAATGTTCTGGGTTATCGTGAGATTCCCAATTATTAATAATATAAGTCTGAACCAACTCTGCTACATCGGGAGTACGACTATCATTATTTTTAACAATTATTTGACACAATTTTTGAGTTAAAAAAGGTTGCCCACCAGTCCATTCTAAAATTTCAGCTAATACCTGTTCTGGATTTTCTACCCGACTTTCTAAACCAGGAGTTAGGAAATATTTTGCTTCTGCAAAACTAAAACCTGTTAACTCTATCGCCTTACCAATATTAAAAGGAGTCCGAGTTTTATCCGCGATTAAATTAGAAGGAGTTGCCACCCCAAATAAAGCAAAAGATAATCGTTTATATTCAGGATTTTCTGCCCGTTTATTATGACAAGCACGAATCAGAGCAAAGAAATCATCGGTGGGAAAATCCAGACTAATTAAACTATCTATCTCATCAACAAAAATGACAATATTTTCCCCAACTTCCCCAAGCAAAACTTCTTTTAAAAAATCCCTAAATTGTTGTACAGGAGATAAATATTCTCTTTCTTTTAACCACGCCCGCCGATTAATAGTCAAGTCAAAATTGCTGACTAATTCTTGAATAATACCCCGATACCATTGCTTCGCATTAATTTCCTGACTACCCACATCAGTTAAGTCAATTGCAGCACAGGCAAACCCTTCTTTTTCTAATCTCGCCTTAGTCCGTAACATTAAACTTGACTTTCCCATTTGTCGGCAGTTCAACACATAACAAAAGTCTCCTAATTTGAGGGCATCATAAAGATTTTCATCTGCTTCTCGCTTCACATAACTAGGAGCATCAGCAGGTAAACTTCCTCCTACTTGATATTGGTAATTTTGGTTTTGTTTTGTGTTCATGGAAGTTAGGGAAAATTAATTATTATGATTAAGTCATTTTAAATATAAAATTGTCATTGCCAGGGGCGTTTGAGCAACAGTAACTTTTGTAGTCAAGTCAACTAATCCCCCGAAGCAATCTCGCATAGTTGAATTTTATTAGTTATTTTAATGGGATTGCTTTCCTACGGAATGCTACGCAAACGTTCCTCGCAATGACAAACTAAGAGAAAATTGTCATTGCGAGGGGAGTTTGCCACAGTAACTTTTGTAGTCAAGTCAACTAATCCCCCGAAGCAATCTCGCATAGTTGAATTTTATTAGTTATTTTAATGGGATTGCTTTCCTACGGAATGCTACGCAAACGTTCCTCGCAATGACAAACTAAGAGAAAATTGTCATTGCGAGGGGAGTTTGCCACAGTAACTTTTGTAGTCAAGTCAACTAATCCCCCGAAGCAATCTCGCATAGTTGAATTTTATTAGTTATTTTAATGGGATTGCTTTCCT
>NZ_JBNHER010000153.1:26334-41079 GCF_050015975.1 Dapis purpurea BLCC-M126
AAACGTTCCTCGCAATGACAAACTAAGAGAAAATTGTCATTGCGAGGGGGGTTTGCCACAGTAACTTTTGTAGTCAAGTCAACTAATCCCCCGAAGCAATCTCAGCTTAAATGTTATTATAGCTAACCCTCTATCCTCCTTCTTCTTTACCAAATAAATTGTCATTGCGAGGGGAGTTTGCCACAGTAACTTTTGTAGTCAAGTCAAATAATCTCCCGAAGCAATCTCAGCTTAAATGTTATTATAGCTAACCCTCTATCCTGCTTTTGTCATTTTGATGGGATTGCTTCGTACCTCGCAATGACAAACTAGAAATTAAAATATTTATGACAAAGGTTTATAAAAACATGGGATTTTTTTTCTACGGAATTCTCCACAAACCTACCTCGCAATGACAAATTATAAAATAGTTATTACAAGCGTTCATAAAAATATTGCCGATATAATTCACATCTGGGAACAACATCATTACCCACTAATTTTACTAATCCTAAACTATACAATTTATAAGTCAAAAGGGAATCTATATTTACATATTCTCTTACCATAACAACTTTTTTAAAAGCTGGTTTTAGTTCGGGATGAGCTTCTAAAGTTGACAACAATTCTTGCAAATGACTGCGATAAATTCCTGCATTAGTTGGTGCTTTTTCTAGTAGCTCCGATAAGGTTGAATTTTGATGATTTCTTAAATAAGACAAAACCTTATCTAATAAAAAAGGATGCCCTCCTACTAAATCAGTTAACTGCTTCACTTGTTCAGCTTGCAAATTTAATTGATAGTATTGAGCTAGTTTGTGTACTTGCTCCGAATTAAACTCCGGTAACTCGATAGGCTCACCCACATTAAAAGGAGATTTATTAATATCTAAAGGAATATAAACTTCTGTCGAATGAACTACTACTAACCGTAACTTTTTCCAGAGATTTTTTCGCTTTGCTGTCTCATGCCAGGAACGTAATAATCCCAAAAAATCCTCAGCAATTGGATATGGAAAAATCAAGTCTATATTATCTATACATAAAACCAATGCTTCTGTTACTTTTGGTAATAAACATTCTTCAAAATAAATCTTACAATTAACTTTACTACTATCTTCCTCATCCCAAGATTCATGCAAAATTTCTTTTGGCACATTTAATTCATAACCTACACCACGACAAAACCACCGCAAAAATTTATCTAAATCTTGAAAATCACCATTATCAGCATCTAATAAATCAATAGATGCCGTTTGGTATTTATCTTTTTTCCCTTGCTCTAAAATTCTATTAGTTAGGAAAGTTTTCCCCATTTTTTGAGGAGCTTTAATTCTGATTAAAGAGCCTGGTTGTAAGATAGTTTTATTACAAATAGATTCAATAGGTGGCCGTTCAATATAAATAGTCTTTTCTGTTTCTGTTTCTTTGTTCCGTATGGGATAATTAACTGGAAAATTATTTTGTATAGTTAATAATTCCTGTTTCTCCAATTTCCGCTTAAAAGCCTCTCTAAAATTTTTCTTAGACACCCTTTCCCCAAATGCTTCTGAAAGTTTCTTCCATAAATTTTTGCCATGCTCCCCTCTCACAGTATTTGTGGTATAATTATATTCTTCTGCTATTTCCTCATAAGTCTTGCCATTCCAAGCACCTTGAAGAACTTTTTTCTCAACATCACTGAGGTATCTTCCTGTCTTGTCAAATACATACTTATCTGCAAGTTTTTCTGCTATATCCCAAGTAAGTTCAACTTCAGAGTTCATGGATAGTTTAGAAATCTAGACTTGTTACTGATTTTATCATATAAATTTATTTACCATCCAAAAAAGATAAATCCATACTTTTCCATACTTTCCCATACATTTTTGTGAAACTGCATAAGTTTTTCGTATTTTATATGTCAATTATTTCCTTACATTTTCCCATTGTTAGTCTAATTCTTAAATGTCAATATAGGAGACAACAAAGTAATCAAAAGATTTCCAACTATGACTATACTAAATAATAATCAAAACCCTACCTTTACCACAATGGAACAACTGGTTATTAAAGAACGCTTGCGTCAAGCGCGATTAAGCTTTAATATTGCTCTAAGCTTAACTATAATTAGTGCAATTATTAGTGTAACAGGTGTAGGACTTTTACTATCAGGAAAAACTTCTGAAGGAACAGCGACAACAGCAGGCGGACTTGCTTCAAAAATTGTTAGTGTCGGATTACTAAAAATGACTAAAGATACGAATGAAAGACTCGATAAAATAGCAATGGAATTTCAAGATGAAGATTAAAATAAACAAAATTTATTTGTTCTAGTTACTTATATAGTCGTTTCACTTTAGATTGAGACAAGTATTTTTTGCTATGAAAGGATTTTAACCTCAAAAGTGTTTCATTATTAAATTAAATGACTATATAGTATTTCCCAGATTAGTGAGGTACACCGCTGCAGATCCCCCCTAGCCTTCTCAAGGGGGGGAACTGGAAGTCCCCCTTTTTAAGGGGGATTTAGGGGGATCGTTGATGTACCTCACGCCTACTGAAAACTAGAAGATGAAAGCTAATAACTGAAATGACATATTTACGTCTAGAAAACATCACAAAAAGCTTCGGCAATTTTCTCGCCAACGATAATATTAATATCTCCATTTCAGCAGGTTCTATTCATGCAATTCTTGGAGAAAATGGTGCAGGAAAAACCACCTTAATGAACATATTATCAGGACTATACAAACCAGATTTAGGTCAAATTTACCTAGAAGATAAACCGATAAAAATTTCCTCCCCCAGTACAGCAATTAATTATGGTATTGGCATGATTCATCAACACTTTATGTTAATACCACAATTAACAGCAACAGAAAATATTATCTTGGGAACTGACGGAAGTTTTCATCTAAATTTATCGGCAAAATCTGTAGAAATTAACACTATGGCAAAAGCCTATAATTTAGAAATTCCAGCTAATGCCAAAATCGCAGATTTACCAATAGGTATTCAGCAACGAGTAGAAATTCTCAAAGTAATTTATCGCCAAGCTAAAATTTTAATTTTAGATGAACCAACAGCAGTCTTAACTCCAGTAGAGGTAAATTCTTTACTCAATATTTTGCGACAATTAGCAGGAAATAATCATACAATTATTTTTATTAGTCATAAATTAGAAGAGGTAATTAATGTCTGTGATACTGTCACAGTTTTGCGTCGGGGTAAAGTTGTAGATACTATCAAAACCGCAGCAACTACTACTCAAAAATTAGCCGAAATGATGGTAGGACGTGAAGTAAATTTAATTCCAAAAAAAATCCCTGGTGAAAAAGGTAATATTGTTCTAGAAGTCAAAAATATAGAAGTGAAAAATGACCAAGGTTTATTTGCTGTGCATGATTTATCTTTTCAACTCCATAGTGGGGAAATTTTAGGAGTTGCAGGAGTAGATGGCAATGGTCAAAAAGAATTAGCAGATGCAATTAATGGTTTGCGTTCTCTGGAAAAAGGAGAGATAAATTTTGCCGATAATTTAACAGATAAATTCAAAGTAGGATATATTCCTGAAGACCGCCAGAAAATGGGGTTAATTCTTAATTTTAGTATTGCTCGGAATTTGATTTTGAAATTGTTTAAGTTTTTGCCTTTTTGCCGTTATGGTTTTTTGCAATCTAAAGTGATAAATAATCAGGGAAAAAACGCCATAGAAAAATTTGATATTCGCGCCAGTCATCCACAGTTAAAAGCAAGTCAACTTTCTGGTGGAAACCAACAAAAAATTATTCTGGCGCGGGAACTTTCTGGGGAACCAAAATTAATTGTCGCCATGCAACCTACCCGTGGTTTAGATATCGGTGCAACCGAATATGTACAACAAGCTTTACTTGCTCAAAAACAAGATGGGGCAGCTATTTTGTATATTTCCACAGAATTAGAAGAAATAATGGCAATGAGCGATCGTATTGCCATAATATATGAAGGCCAGTTTGTGGATATTCTGGATGCTACCACTGCTACAGTCGAACAAGTGGGTTTATTAATGACATCTGGCGCAAAATCAAATTAATATTTTTTGAACACCACAGATAAATTATTTGCTGGCATTTCCACCTTCTCCACAAACTTTAACCCCTCTTTCTCTGCTGCTGCTACCACATCTTCTAAGTCTCTCACCCCCCACTCAGGATTTTGAAATCTTAAAGACTCATCAAATGCTTGATTACTTGGTGCTGTATGTTCCCCCCCCAGTTTGTAGGGACCGTACAAATATAGTACCCCATCCTGCGGTAACAAACGTCCCGCACCCGCCATTAATCCCAGACAAGCTAACCACGGGGAAATATGAATCATATTAATATTGACAATAGCTGCAATCTCAATACCTTCTTTCTCCACCGCCCAAACTGACTCTCGTGCATCAATATTAAGGGGTGGATGCAAGTTATCTGAAGGACTATGTTTTTGCCAAGCTGTTATACTCTCGCGCAACATAGGATTAGAATCAGAAGGAAACCACTGGCGCGGTTGTAGACGGGCAGAAAAGAAAATAGCGTGTTCTCCTGTACCACTTGCGATTTCTAAAATGTTGCCCGTTGTTGGTAAGACTCGCTGCAAAACTTCCAAAATAAATTTTCGGTTGCGTTCAGTTGCGGGGGCGTATTGTCGAGCATCATTAAAAGAGGTCATTCCAGTTATCAGTTATCAGTTATCAGTTATCAGTTATCAGTTTACCTCAAAATATGTTCTCTTTTTCCTCAAGGCCAAAATCTGGATATTTTACAGATAACTCTAATATATCAAGGTAAAAATTAACTAGATAAATTATCCCACTGAAACAATGAAAAAAATCCGGTATAACTTTTCCAAAATTCTCCTTTTTCTAAATAATTTAACAGCAAATCACAAGTGGTAAAAAAGCCGCCAATACTTGAATATTTTTTCTGAAAAGCTAAATGACGTAACTCCAAAAGTAAAATTGGCAAACTTTCTTTAGTACCCCTTACATAACCAATCCAAAAAGTTTCTGGAGATTTGTTTTCTAAACTGCTCTCTATAGCTAAACCAACTAAGCGATCGCTCTGTTTAATTCCCCAGACCAAACCTCGCTCAATCAGATTTTTAAATAGTTCTATTTTCAGCTCTTGCCACTTAGCACCTGGAGAAACATAAAAACAATTATTTTCACCATAAAAATCAGGAGATTTAACTAACTCCCAGGCAAAAGTAAAATCCTGATTATTAAGCTGAGTAAATACCGAATCTGATGAAGATTCTACTGTAGAGATAGGTATACTTCTATGAGGAATATAATCACCAATAACACTTCTATTTCGCCTAGCCATCATTCCTAACATAACTTTATCTTCAGACCGAACAATGCAACGGGAAATTTTGACATTATTTTCCCATAAAAACTGTTGTATTTGTGATTCTAGAATTCTGGCTATACCCAAACCTCGGTAAGCGCGATCTACACGCAATCCTTCCCACCAAGCTTCTGAGTCTGACACCATAAATACTCGCTCTATCCCCACTGGTACATCATTAACTACGGCAACAAAAATACGACCTTCAGGTTCGACAAACCATTTATCCCAAACTAGATGAATATAGTCTGATTGATTTTCCCATGTGTGTTGACAAAAAGCCAAAACTGCTTCTCGATCCTCAGCGCGTGCTAATCTGACTTGTACTTCTATCATTTGAGTTATCTTTTGACTGCTTCTTCTAATTATATTTTCTAAAAGGGACTTTTTGTTGTTGAAAATGTTACAGGACCAAAATCTTGAGGTGTATGAAACTAGCGTTTTGGAGTTTGACTGGCAGACCATTGGCTATGCTTTCATTAATTGATAATTGATAATGGATAATTGATAATTACCTCTGGTTAAAACCGTTCGGGAATTGAAGATTGGGAAATATCCTAGCACTTTTTTTCCCCTATCCAAGGGGAGGGTTTAAACCACAATTATTTAATTAACAATTAATAATTAATAATTCGGTAAATTTGTTTGACCACCTTAAACCTAAAGTTAATTCTTGACAAGTAACTTTTAGAATTATACCAGATTATAGACAACAGTTACTAACTCAAATAAATATACTATTGTACAATAATTGTAGTCATTATTAAAGATTAATTTATGAAACTAGAACAGACAAAATCATTGTCACCAGAAAACTCCAGCCCAAAAATTGACTATGATGTCGCGATCGTCGGTGCGGGGCCAGTGGGATTAGCAACTGCTCTGGGTTTACGTCAACGTGGGATTGAAAATATTATTGTCCTTGACCAAACTCGCGCCTTTCGTAAAGTTGGTCAGACTGTCGATCTTTTACCAAATGGCTTAAAAGCACTTAAATATACCCATACCCAAGCATACGAAAATATTAAAGAAACTGGTAATAAGCTCAATAACCCAACACCACCCAAACAGGAAACAAAAGCAGAAAAAAATCAACCTGCTCCAGAATGGGCGACCAGAAATGTCAACGGGCAAAAAATCAATTCATTTTCTCTAGGATACAATGAATTCTTTCAGAAGTACGGAGCAGGTAGAGTATCAATATCTTGGTACGATTTACAAACTCAACTGAGAACACTTTTACCAGAGGAAGTTGTCAAAGCTAATCATCGTTGTGTAAATGTAGTTGCCGAACCAGAATTGAAATGTGTTCGAGCAGATTTCGTTTCTAATCAGGAAGTAGAAACTAACCCCTATGCTCACTGGGATGATAAACAAGAAAAGAATCGAACCAGCACTGTAAGTTTCTCCCAATTACCCCAATCAGAGATCGCATCTATCCGCGCCAAACTATTAATTGCAGCAGATGGAATTAATTCTACCGTGCGTCAGGTAATCTACAAAGACACTCCATATAGTGAATATAGCAAACCAGAATATTCTGGTGTTGCAGCTATTAGTAGTGGGGGAGTATATGAAATCCCAGAAGCACTCTCACAAGAAATCCAGGATTTGTTTATTCAAGGTTCGCGAGTAGTAACGATTCTCAATCAGCAAATCTCGGCAAATTCTACAGAAAATGAAACCCCCAGAATGATCTTATTTTCCCGTCAGTCTGGTCAATTTGGATATTTAATCCACACACCTTTACCTTTGGAGTTATTGGGAGGAAAGTCAGGAAAAGAGTTAATCGATATTGCCATCTTGGAATTGAAAAAAGCTGACTTTCCAGAGATGATTCAGCAGTTAGTCGCTTTATCTTCTCCAGAACAGATGAAACAACGTCCGTATTATATTCACCGCGCTAATGTTTCTGCTTCCAACCAGCCAAAATGGAATATGGGGCGAGTTGTATTGGCGGGAGATGCAGCTCATGGAATGCCACCATTTATGGCTCAAGGTGCTAATCAAGGACTGGAAGATGCTGCTGTGATGACAACCTTAGTAACTGAGATTAACAAGCAAAATCAGTGGGACGATATGACAGCTATAGAAACAGCTTTCAGTAAATATGAAGCTTTGCGTCGCCCACTTATGGAGCGAGTTCAATACGCAACTTTGACAAGACTACCTCTTTCTTCAGAGCAGTATGGGCAAGAGTATGCTCAACAAATATACGCTCGTAATTTTGAAGAAATTATGCAAACATTGTTGTAGAAATAACTATCCTATTTTTCCTAGAGATGTTCAAGAAAACATCTCAACAATTAGTTTATTGACAACAGTTTTAATATTAATCTCTTTTCCCTACTCCCTTATAATTTTTTGTTTGTAGTTGGGCTTTAGCCCCTCAAATTTTGCTTTTAGGGCTAAAGCCCAACTACGAGCCTAATTATCAGTGTTTTACCAGACATAATATTAGTCTAATACCAATTCCCAAAAATAATGCTATACTTCCGATAGGACTTCAGTTATTAAGTAATAATAATGCTTCAGTAATGTTTGTAAAGATTATTGGGATTAAATCAAAATATCTTATCTCTTTTAACCCTACTCCCTACTCCCTACTCTCAAGGAGATGTAGCAAGACTTTTGAGAAATGGTCTAATATAATTTCACTACAGGCAAACCTTTTGTCGGAATACTGCTGAGAAAACTATGTCGAATTGAGTCTAATTTATAGGAACAAATTAAACTTAATATTCCAAGTAAAACAGGGATAAAAATAATTCTTACAGGTACATTAATTGCTATTAATAACAACGCTAAAATTGCTAAAGCTGCTGTAAAATTTTGACAAAAATCTTTGACTTTATCTATCAAAATTAGAGATTGCCGACAACTAGGGCAATGCTTTGTATGTCTGTGCCAGCGATCGTATAATTGTTCATCATTTAATTCTTGAAAAGCTGTTTCTGTGATTTCTTGCCATTCTGGTTTACCCCCGGCAAATTCATCTAACCATTTGCGAAAAGTAACTATACCAACATCAGCTAATGAAGGCATGAAATAGGATTTTTGCCAAGTTTTATTCCGTGTTGATTCATTAACAGCTTGGGAGTGCATCATTGATAAATCTTGATTACTTAACTTATTCATGTTACTAGATGAGTGTTGTAACCCAGTTATTAAATACTTTGGTAGTAGTTCAATCCAAAAATTATGTTTTTTGGGAGCTGCATCAAAAATAAACTTACCAATATGTTTACAATAACCTGGTTTTGTCGGCACAAAATACAACTGAAATAAAGCAGATTTACCATTAGAATATTCGTAAATTGTTGTATTAGAACAGGGCGGGGTAAATTTCCGCGTAGCATCCATATCTTTGTTAAAAATATTATAACCAGAATGCTTTAAGGTAAAACCATCTTCAGCAGATATTTTTCCCAATACTTCAAAATGTTGCATGGAAATAGCTTTTTCTGGAGAGAAACCAGCAATTCCTTCATGCAAAAATTGACCATGAGAAGGGTCGAAAGTACTTTCAACAGAGACAGTATAGCTATAGGGAACTTCTGACATAAACCAATCTGTTGAAGAACTATCAAATTTATATTCTGGCATTACAGCAGGCTTTTTTAAAGTAGAATCTTCAACAGCATTAGAACTATTATCCGGCCATACCCAAAGTAATCCTTGTTGTACTTGAGTCGGATATGTTTGTACTTGCGATCGCGCACTATTACAAGCTGTTTCTAAAGCCTTTTCATCATTCAACATAGGAATATTTGTACATTTGCCTGCTCCATCAAAACACCAACCATGATGGCGACACATTAAGTCTCCATTCTTATCAATACTTCCTAAAGATAACTGTGCCAATTTATGGGAGCAAGTATCATCCATTGCTATCCATTTTTGCTGTTTGTCTCGCCAAATTACCAGCCTTTTACCCAGTAAAGTTATTGAGGTTGGATGAGAAGCATCTAGATAACTTATGGGAGTTACTGGATACCATTGTTTAGTCCAAGAAAAGTGAGTCATTATTAAATTAACTAATGTATTAAACTACAATTTAATCGCCTAACTCTAATGTAAAGTATTTTCACAATTTAGACAATATATTTAATAAGTTATTGACTATTTTATCTTAAGTTGGTCAAGAATTTGAGAAACGCTATAATTAATTATACCTAATCGATAAACCTTCTATTTATACCTTTCACTGCCACCTAGCAAATATCTACAAATAAATCTGTTTATTGTGATGATGTTAGCCAATTTATTTTAGGATACCATCAAATTTAGTAATTGCAAAAATTAGTGTTTTTGGCATGGCACTAATTACACAAAAATCTACACAACAAATTGTACAGGCAGATTTTTTGATAAGGTAAAAAAATGAAAGATATATTAATTAAACGAGCCTGGTTTTCCAACGTACAAAAAGATTTATTGGCAGGCGCTGTGGTGGCTTTAGCTTTAATTCCTGAAGCTATTGGTTTTTCTATTATTGCTGGTGTCGATCCGAAAGTAGGTCTGTATGCTTCATTTTGCATAGCTATTGTTGCAGCTTTTTTAGGTGGGCGACCAGCAATGATTTCTGCAGCAACTGGAGCGATGGCGTTGCTGATGACAACCTTGGTTAAAGATTATGGTTTAAATTATCTGTTAGCAACTACTATTCTCACAGGTATTCTACAAATTTTCCTAGGATGGATTAAACTAGGAAATCAAATGAGATTTGTACCCAGGGCAGTAATGCTAGGATTTGTCAATGCTCTGGCAATATTGATTTTTAATGCTCAACTGACTCAATTTGAAGATGCTTCTGTGTGGGTATACATAATGGTAGCAGTTGGGTTAGGGATTATTTATGGGTTACCTCGCTTCACTAAGGTAATACCTTCTCCTTTAGTTGCTATTGTTGTGCTGACAATATTTACGATGGTGACTGGGTTAGATGTTCCCACTGTGGGAGATATGGGAACATTACCCGACGCTTTGCCTAGTTTTGCCTTGCCAATGGTACCGCTCAACTTCAAAACGTTAGAGATTATTCTGCCTTATGCTTTAGCGCTTTCCTTAGTAGGGTTACTAGAATCATTTTTAACCGCTAATGTAATTGATGACCTCACCGACACCTCCAGTAATAAAAACCAGGAAGCAGTAGGCCAAGGGGTGGCAAATATTGTGGCTGGATGTTTTGGGGGAATGGCAGGATGCGCGATGATCGGTCAGTCTATGATTAATGTAGGTTCCGGTGGGCGGACTCGACTGTCGTCTCTGAGTGCAGGAATTTTTCTGTTTGTTTGTATTATTGTGCTGAATGGCTGGGTGGCGCGTATTCCCATGGCAGCATTAGTTGCGGTGATGATTATGGTTTCTATCAGTACCTTTCACTGGAGTTCCATTCGCCATATTCGTCGAGTGCCCAAGAGTGAAACGGCAGTGATGATAACTACTGTGTTGATTACGGTTTTGACTCATAACTTAGCTATTGGGGTAATTGTTGGGGTGGCAATGAGTGCGATTTTCTTTAGTCGTAAAATTGCAGCACTAATTTTTGTTGACTCCCACTTAAAAGAAAATGGTGTGGAGCGTACTTACAGTGCCAATGGTCAAATATTTTTTGTTTCTGTCGAGAATTTTCTCAACTCCTTTGATTTTCGGGAACATTTAGAGTCTGTTACTGTCGATTTAACTCATGCTCATTTATGGGATCAATCCGCTGTAGATGCAGTTGATAAAGTTGTGCTGCGTTTTCGCAGACGGGGTATTAAGGTAAATTTGATTGGTTTAAATGAAGCTAGTGCTACTTTATTAGAACGTTTGACTACCCATTCTAGTAAACAAACAATTTTTAAGGAGGGGCGGGTAATTCATTAGAAGTCAGAAGTCAGAAGTGACGCAAAAGAATATCATATCCGGATAATTAGTGATAAAAAAAATTTTGTTTGTAGTAGGGCTTTAGCCCTATCTATTATCGGGCTAAAGCCCTACTACGAGCTTTAATTATAACTATTCAACCGGACATGATATAACATGATTCTGTCATTGCGAGCGACAGGGAAGCAATCTCGAATTAGTTGTGGGCGATCGCCTTTGAGAGATTGCTTCGGGGGTGTTAACTGTTATGATGGCAGAGTTAATATAAACTATTCCCCCTCGCAATGACAATTCCACCCTAAACTTGACATATTTTAGGACTTACGCAATACAACGTATTTTCGTCATTGCGACCGATAGGGAAGCAATCTAAAATCCTATTTTTTCGTACCTCATGCGTAAGTCCTGATATTTTAATCCTTCTGGCGAGCAAGATGCTCACACTACTGATAACTGACAACTGAATTCACCCTTCTCCCTGACAGACAAAACCTGCCCAATAATAAGGATGATTAAACGGTTTATCGCCTCCTATCAATTCTTCAGCTTTTTCTACTAAATCAAAAACTTTCTGACAGTTATCTGCTATTTTCTCCTTTTCCTCATATTCTCTACTCCCCTCTGCAAATTCTTCTAATACTGCCTCTGCATTATCCAAACTCTCCTCCGCTTTTGCCAAAGTTAACTCTTTCAACTCCATCTGTGCTTGCCATAACGCATCTGCACTCGGAATACCTGCGGCGCGGTTGCAGTGGTAAAAATATGATAATATTGTCGTTGCTAAATCATTGACTGCCCACAAACTACTGATAACATTCGATGCTCCTGCTGATAAAAAGGCGGCGCTGAGGGTAAAAATATCGTCCGTTAATTCTGAATTTCCTAATGCTGTTTCACAACAGGAGAGAAATAAGTCTCCTAACTGTGGGAAACGAATGCTGGCGTTGAGCAACTCTCCTAATGTTAAGTCGGTGTCTCCTAGCAATAACTTTGATTCTAATGGTTCCGTTAAATTAGACTTGGCGTGGTGACTGGAGAGTAAACCTAATACTTTCTCTTTCGTCAACAACTGTTTATACTTAGCTTTGGTTGCCTGTTTGCTGCCTTTGAGATGGTGTTCGGGGGTGACTCCATAAATTTGTGCTACTAATTCGCATTCTTTGGGGGTATATGGTAGATCGTCCCTGGTATTTTCGACGATACCGTAACGTGGTAGGTTTTTCTCTGGATGTTGTGCTTGTTGCCGACAAAATGTTAATACCTGGGTGCTGGGAGCTATTCTCACCCGGAATTTATCCCCTAAATATTCTCCGTTGTCTAGGGGTAATGCTGGTAAGGGAATTTGATGCAGATACATAAAGGGCACCAGAATAATTTCTTTGATGTCCGTGAGTTTTTCTATGAGTTGGTTTATTTGCAGTCTGTCTGCTAATTCTTTTAACATTCCCTCCATTTTGTCTTGCCATTGTTTGTATAACTGGTGTTTCTGTTGTTTGCGGGATGCGTTAAAGTCGGAAAGACTAATTTCTGTTGTCGTGCCATCAGTGAGTTTAACTACGACATTGGATGGTTTGGGGTTAATAGACTCAATGGCATTAATATCACACTTGGCTAAAATTGCTGCTGCTTGACGTTCTGCTAAATTATTTATTTCGGCGTAGGGTTTTAACCAATTATCCTGTAACCACTGTTGTAAATTATTTAAACCTTGCTCTTGACAACGGTGCAATTTTACCCCTGCTTGAGTGAGGATAAAAATATAAGTGTCATTTCTGGTAGTGTAGAAACTCAGGAGAGCAACATCGTCTCTTTCCATCTCCTCCCTTTCTAAGGGGGGTTGGGGGGGATCATTCCTAATTTCCAACAACTCCTTCATCCCCTCCACACTAACTCCCGGTGCTTGTTGACCTTCAGCTAAAACCGGGTCTAGTTGACGCATCTGTTGCCAAATTTCCCGTTTTTCAGCTATTAACTTTCCGATATCCTCCGTAATATCATCCCACTCATCGCGGGTAAGGTTACGACTAGCACCTACTAATTGCTTTTCTTCTGAGGCTTCTAACTGCCGACGTAAACTGTCGATTTCCCACTGTTTTGCTTCCATTTGTTTTTCCAAGTCGCGGATAGCTTCTGGTACCTCAGCATTTTTGTATAAATCTTTGGTAAGAATTAAGTCAAGCAAGCGACGACAGCGAAATCTTTCTATAGTTTCTAAAGCTTTGTCATATTGTTCAGCATTAACGCAAGCTTGAATCATATTTTCATAGACATTTATATTGTCACGCAAGATTTCTTGCCTAGCAATTTCATTGGGTATCCAATTTCGACTTTGCTCAATAGCGTCAATGGCTATTTCATAGTTATCAATGGCGAGTTGATAGTTTTTTTGTGTTGAGGCTAAGTTGGCTAATTGACGGGCGGTTTTTAAACAGTCTGCGGGTAAAGTTTCTGGTTTCCTAACTCTCAAAGCAGCTTGATAGCACGCAATAGCAGATTCTATGTCGTCAGCTATGTTACCTTTGATTCTGTAAACGTAGGCTGATCCTAGGTTGTGTTGAGTCTCTGCCCAATCTCGGGGGTAGTCAGATTCAGTATATACTCTCAAAGCAGTTTGGTAGTAGGCAATGGCTGATTCTATGTTTTCGGGTATGTTACCTTTGATTCTGTCACTGTAGGCTACTCCTAAGTTTTTTTGAGTCTCTGCCCAATCTCGGGGATGGGCAGATTCAGTGAATACTCTCAAAGCAGCTTGGTGGCAGGCAATGGCAGATTCTATGTTGCGAGCTATATTACCTTTGATTCTGTTTTTGTAGGCCGATCCTAGACAGTTTTGAGTCTCTGCCCAATCTTGGGGGTAGTCAGATTCAGTGAATACTCTCAAAGCACTTTGGTAGTAGGCAATAGCAGATTCTATGTTCTCCGCTGCGTTACCTTTGATTCTGTCACTGTAGGCTAATCCTAGGTTGTGTTGAGTCATTGCCCAATCTTGGGGGTAGTCAGAGAAGGTTCTCACTCTCAAAGCAGTTTGGTAGTAGGCAATGGTAGATTCTATGTTGTCCGCTGCGTTACCTTTGATTCTACTATAGTAGGCTGCTCCTAGGTTGTGTTGAGTCATTGCCCAGTCTCGGGGGTAGTCAGAGAAGGTTCTCACTCTCAAAGCAGCTTCGTAGTAGGCAATGACAGATTCTATGTTTTCGGCTTTGTTACCTTTGATTCTACTAGAGTAGGCTGTTCCTAGGCTGTTTTGAGTTGCTGCCCAATCTTGGGGAGAGGCAGATTCTGTTCTCACTCTCAAAGCAGCTTGGTAGTATTTAATGGCAGATTCTATGTTTTCGGCTTTGTTACCTTTGATTCTACTAGAGTAAGCTATACCTAGGTTGTGTTGAGTCATTGCCCAATCTTGGGGGTAGTCAGAGAATATTCTCACTCTCAAAGCATCTTGGTAGTAGGCAATGGCAGATTCTATGTTTTCAGCTATGTTACCTCTGATTCTACTATAGTAGGCTAATCCTAGGTTGTGTTGAATCATAGCCCAATCTTG
>NZ_JBNHER010000154.1:0-11732 GCF_050015975.1 Dapis purpurea BLCC-M126
GTTTTAACCAGAGGTAATTATCAATTATCCATTATCAATTATCAATTAATGAATTCTTCCCTCTTCCTTCTCATTCACAATAGCTAAAAAACCACATGGAATAATCTTCTAATAATTCACCATTAATAGAATCTTCTACAACCGTTTCTAAATCAGCTAGTGGCAATGTAAACTTTCGATTATCTGTAGTGCGTTCCAATACAGCTAAAATTCCATGTTCGAGATCTAATTTATTATCTAATTTTAAAAGATTAAATTTATCTGTATAAGATGGTTGTGTCTTTTTTAGTTTTTGATATTCTTTTTTAGTTCCTGGACCAATTGTATAATGTTCTTCCCATTCAAATTCTTCCATACCTGTAACTAAACAAGGAATTGTCAGATTTTGCTTCAGATATTTTAAATACTTTTTTAAATTAGTCAGATTAACTTCTAAATTTGTACTGCCGAAAATTTCCTCTAATTTTTGTTCAAAAACTTCCCAATGAATTTGTTCTGCTTCATCTTCTCCTTCTATACCTTGAAAAGCACCTATCTGCTGTAAAAAATTTTCAATAGGTACAGTTATTGTCAGATTTTCTCCACCATTCACTTTAGCAGTTTTCGCTGATACAATAGTCTCATCAATTTCAATTGGTTGAAGGTTTCTGGTATCAGGTTGAGACTTATTTTTATTTTGTCGTTGATTAGATTTTGGCATGAAGTTCTCCCCTTATCCAGGTTTATGATTAAAGAATATATAGAATAAAAAAATTCGGTTAATCTATCTTACGAGTAAACTATGACACAAATACTACAATCTCCAGAACCAATAGTTTATCAAGGACAGTTCGGAGATTTTACCATAACTAAAAGCGATCGCCTTGGTGTAATTATTTACCGTACTGGCTTAATGATAGCTGCCCTTAGTTTTGCATTAGGCAGTGTCCTAGTCTTATGGCAAGGTGAAAATCCAACCGTTATTCAAACACTTACGCCCCTAATTGGCTGTTTTTGCCTGGCTTTAGGTATAAGTTTGGCCACTATTCATATTTATATGGCCACTTTACACCGAATACTCCAGCTATTTTGGCTAATAGGGGCCATTGCTACGATAATCTTAGCAATTAACAGTAGTCAGCCTCTTGCTCTAATAGTTTACAACAATCCAGTCACTATTTTTGGCGTAGGTTTTACCTTTGCTGCTTTGACTGGTATTTATTTTAAAGAAGCTTTTTGCTTTAATCGTTTGGAAACTAAATTTCTCACACCTTTAGTGCCCTTTTTACTCCTGTCTCATCTAGTTGGTTTTCTATCAATTGAAATGAAAGAATTTTTATTAGGAATTTGGGCGTTCCTATTTATGATTTTTGCTATCCGAAAGGCATTTCAAGCAATACCTCCAGATATTGGAGATAAGAGTGTTTTTGAATATTTACATCAACAAAAAAATCTGGAAAAAGCTTCTAATGGCTAGATAAAATCAAATCCGGTAGCATTGGTGTAGAGGGTGGGAAACCCACCCCTAACCCCTCCAGGGATGGGAATAGGAAGATAAGCCAGTATATTTGGTAATGGCGCTCAGATTCAGATCGAACATTTTTGATACCGAATTAAGCGGATTTGATATAATCGGTAGAGTGGGCAAATATTACTTGATTAAAGATTAATATCTATTACTAAAAATTTGCCCACTATACTACTTCAAAAAATTGAAATTGACCATTTTTTCATTTGCCTATTACCTCTTGTCTTTAATATGGGAGTTGCCAGGGCGGTTAAAAGATTTTCCCACTCTCAAATTTACTTCGTGCTGCGAATTTAACTTCTGACTTCTGATTTTAGCTATATGTGAATGTCACTCGAAAATAACGAACAAAACGACTTCAAAAATAATCTATTACAATGGCAGCAAAAATTAACTTCAATAATTCAGTTATGGATATTAATTATAGGATTAATTATTTTTCTAATTGTGATGTGCTGCTGGAATATTTACTCATTTTTAGCAGTAACCTCTCGTATAGAAGCTGATTTACTAATAGTTGAAGGTTGGATGTCAGACTATGCAGTAAAATCGGCGATCGCAGAATTTGATCGTGGTGCTTATCAAAAATTAATTACCACAGGTACGCCCATAGGTAAGGGATTTTATCTATCAGAATATGATAACTTTGCCGAACTAACAGCAGCAACTTTGATTATTTGGGGTGTCGATCCAGATCGAGTGGTTCCTATACCAACTCCTCAAGTTAGCAAGTATCGTACTACTGCTTCTGCTATGGCAGTGAAAGAATGGCTAGAAACTTCTAATCTCAAAGTAAACTCTATCAATATCTATTCTTTAGGGCCCCACGCTCGTCGTAGCTGGATGATTTATCGGAATGTTTTTAGTCCAGATATTCAGGTAGGTGTGATTGCTCTTGAACCCAAAGGCTATAACCCTCACAAATGGTGGCAGTCAAGTGCAGGTATGCGGACTGTTATTGGAGAAGCGATTGCTTATTTTTATACCCGCTTCATTGACTGGAAATCCTGATTAAGATCATGTTTTCCACAGAAAAGCTTGCCCCCCTAATTATACTGGGGGACAAGTATAACAGTTTATGGAAACACTTGAAAAAGAGGCTTTGCTGAATAAATGTATGATATTTAGAAGTCACGAGTCAGGAAAT
This sequence comes from Dapis purpurea BLCC-M126, assembly GCF_050015975.1. Taxonomy (NCBI): domain Bacteria; kingdom Bacillati; phylum Cyanobacteriota; class Cyanophyceae; order Oscillatoriales; family Microcoleaceae; genus Dapis; species Dapis purpurea. The sequence goes on from NZ_JBNHER010000154.1 coordinate 2,655, forward strand.
AGAAAGAAGTTTTTTTCCAAACCAAAAGTGAGAACTAGATATAATTTGCACTTAATTAATGACTCTTACCAATCTGAGGAGCGGAGTTTCTTTCATACCTAAAATCAGCAACGCCCACAAAAATAATTTTATTGTTGTTTACGCTTGCTCAGAGAACTAATAGCTAATGCCCCAATTGCTAATAAACTTAATGTAGTAGAGCTTTCAGGAACACGTTCTCTTTGCCCTTCCATATTTACAGCTATAGCATTGATATCAAAACCGTCACGACCTTCTAAATCTTCTGACATATCTACTAATCTGACATATTGATATAAGTTGTTGTTACCAATATCTAGAGTAGCTCCCCCTATATAAGCTTCATCAGCAATATTCTCGATCGTACCAATACTCAACCAATTTTGTAAGTCATTTCCCACGAATACTTCTACTTTTTCATCATAGTCACTTTGAGAACTATACTTTCCCAAAGTAGTCTCCCAAACTTTTACCTCTTCAGAAAACATCCCACCAAAACTAAATACAGCTTCTCCTCCAACACCAAGGGCAAGAAAATTGTTATTAGCATTAGCTTCAGGTGCGCCAAGTGCATTATTTACGTTAGTTCGAGTAGCAATTTGACCTGCATTGTCGTATTGAAACTCGCCTTTATCATAAAACTCTACTGTTTCTGCATAAGTGAAACTAGCTGCATGGGTGGAATTTCCAGAAATCACTACTCCGATAGAAATAGGAAGTGCTATAGCTGCTTTGATTGCGTTGTTCATAATTACTTACCTCTACTGTTATCAACAAATTAGTAGATACAAGCTTTGAATAGCTACCCTAATACATTACCTTTGACAGTTCTTTTTATGCTCTATTGCATTTGACAGTTACCAATTTAGTTGCAATCAAAGCTTAAAGACATCGGCTATTGTACTGATCTTTGATCTAGGCCAATATACGATAAACACGATAAAATGCGTAGATTACTATTTATTGCTTAAAAATCAATAATATCAATGTAGTAAAGTGCCGTTCTACTAAACTTACCCAAACTTACCCATGAATGATTGCATGAGTTTTGGAGCTAGCTTCCTGTTTCAGTGAAGACCACTGACCGCAGTCTGTAACTTATCTTCTCCACAGGCTTAAAATCGGTGGGAACTCCACCTACTGATGTGCATAATTTTCTAGGTTGACAGCAGCATTAAAGTCTCTGTCAGTTTGAAATCCACAGTTAGCACAATTATAAGTTCTCTCATGTAAAGGCATTTTCTGTTGATGCCCACAATGAGAACATATTTGAGAACTTGGGTAAAATCTATCTGCTATTACTAACTCACTGCCATACCACTCACACTTGTATATAAGTTGACGCTTAAACTCATAAAAGCCACAATCTGCTATCGCGCTTGCTAGTTTATGGTTTTTGAGCATTCCACTTACATTCAAATCTTCTATCACTATGGTGCTGTGGTTTTTAGCTAACCAGGTTGTCAGTTTATGTAGTGCATCTGCTCTGATATCTGCTACTTTTTTATGAATCATTGCTAGTTTTTTGATGGCTTTGGCTCTGTTTTTCGACGCTGGCTCTTTTTTGTTGACACGACGTTGATAACGAGTTAGTCGTTTTTTGGCTTGCTTATAGGCTTTTTTGTTAGCAAATTTGGTTCCATCACTACAAGTTGCTAGAGTATTGATTCCCACATCTACACCAATGATATCTCGTTCTTTGGCAGTAGGAGTTGGCCTGTCATCGTATTTAAAACTTATGTACCAATTATTTGCCCGTTTAGATATTCTCACATTTCTGACTGGTACGGAAGGTAAGATTTCATAAGTTTTTACTATTCCTATTCTTGGTAGTTTGATATAGTTTCCTTGGATAATTTTAATACTTCCATCTAAATAGAAACTGTCTTTTTTACCCTTTTTCTTAAACTTCGGAAATCCACATTTAGGAATAGTCAAAAAGTTTTTAAATGCCCTCTCTAAGTCTCTTAATGCTTGTTGAGGAGCACATTTAGATACTTCATAGTACCAAGGATTAATTGATTTCACTTCAGCTACTAAACGTTTATGTAAAGTGATAGCACTAGGCCGTTTTTGGGTTTCTTCATACTCAGTGATGCAAGTTGCTAATCCCCAGTTATAGGCGTGTCTGGATACACCAGCGTGTTTAGTTAGTATGGTTTTTTGTTGATTGTTAACTTTTAATTTAGTCTTGATTGATTGCATTTGAACTGGTAAGTCACCTCTTTTAACAGTTAACAAATTAGACATAATTTTAGTATATCACAGTAAATGTCTAATTATATTTAACTTTGTACAATTATTTTAATACTGTTGATAGCCCCTAAATGCATCTCCAAAACCATTAATATATAGGTGTAGTGGAGTGTTTCAACTAAAATAGTGCGTTATAATTGTCATTGCGTTTCGGCTGTCGCCGACATGTTTGCGGAGCAGTCCGTCAGGATAAAGCGCAGCTTTGCGATAGCAAACGATAGTGTTTCGGCTAAGAGCCGACATGAATGCGGAGCAGTCCGTCAGGATAGCAATCTCCAAACACTTTTCTAATGCACAGTTTTAGCTGTGTAGATCTAGTAATGGCGTGAAACACCTAAAATGTTGCAATAGTAGGGGCGGGTTTCCCCGTTAAATTAATTAGTTAATTAGTTTTCACATTTGATTAGATAAACCCGCCCCCAATGATATAACGCACTATTTTAGATGAAACAGTCCAGTAGAGTAAGTTAGACAGCTTACAATCACTCGCTATCAGTATATTTAACAATCTGTCGTAACACGCTACTGATATCAAATACGCATGATTAGTTATTGTAAGTCATTGGGACTGAAACGAAGTAGAAAGAAGCAACATCAGGGGTTTTAGAGATTGCTTCCCTTTGGTTGCAATGAGGATTTTCAACTGTTGTGTATGAAGATCTGTCATTCCATTACTGATAGATTTACCATTGCTGACAACTTATTAAAAATCCCACATAACAGGGCGATCGTCTAAATGATCGGTAACTATCTGCCCAATAGCATCAATTTCTGCTACCTCATCTGAGGATAATTTAACATCCCCAGCTTTAGCATTAGCAGTTGCTTGTTCTGCATTTCGTGCTCCAACGATAGCATTGGTCTGGGGTTGGGCAATCAACCAGGTGATCGCTAGTTGAGCCATACTGCATTCTTTCCTTTCAGCAATGGGGCGCAGTTTTTCTATAGCTGTTTGTACTCGTTCGTAGTTTTCTTTAATGTAAAATAATCTATTTTTAGCACGGTGATCGCCTTCAGCAAATTTGTGGTCTGGTCCAAATTTACCTGTTAATAATCCCTGTGCTAAGGAAGAATAAGCAATAATAGAAATCTTGTTTTCAACACAGTAAGGCATTTCGGATTTTTCTATTTTTCGCCAGAATAAAGAATAGGGTGGTTGTAAACTATCAATTTGACCATATTGAGCTGCTTCTGCCATTTGTTCGCTTGTGAAATTAGAAACACCAATTGCTCTAATTTTACCCTCTTCTTTCAGTTTATTTAGAGCATTCATTGTTTCTTCAATTGGTACAATTTCACTATTAAATGCACCAGATGGCCAATGAATTTGATAGAGGTCAATATAATCAGTATTGAGATTTTTCAGAGAGCGATCGCAAGCCTCTATTACTTGGTCATATTTCATATGATTAGCAAAAACTTTAGTTGCTAAAACCACTTGTTCTCGGACATCTCCCAATGCTTGAGCCACGATTCTTTCTGAGTAACCTTCTCCATAAACTTCAGCAGTATCAATTGTAGTAATACCTGCATCAAAAGCAGCTCTAATTCCTTTAATAACCTCAGAATCTTCAATATCTGCCCATCCACGTTTTCCTGCTTGCCATGTCCCCATAATGATTGGGCTAATTTTAATTTCGGATGTGCCTAATGTGCGCTTTTCCATCATAGTCTCCTCATTATTTTGACTACAAATACAGCTATAACATATCGTGCATAAAGTCAAGACAAATAATCTATCTCTAAATATTAATGATGTTTTTATTTATAGATATTATTTGACTTTTCAGTATATTTATTGAGTCCCAAAAACATACTTAAGTAATTACAGATTGACTATGTTTTTAAAATATGAAAAATCAGTAATTTTACGGTAGCAATTTAACTGAACATTATATATTATTTTGAGAAAAGCTTGCTGGTTTAGCCAGAAAAAAGTTAGGTTAAATAAGGGTTAAAGCGAACCAATTAACTATCATAGTAAGTAGCTAGGCATAATTAAATAGAAAATGCTTTGTGCTATAAAGTATAAATTCTAATTATACTAGCAAAAATTGTGATAGGAATCAAAAAATTAAGAAAATTATAAGAATTATCTAGGCAAAATAAGCAGGAAATTATTATTTTATGGCAACTTTTCATGTAACCAATTTCATGGATGACGGAGATGGCAGCCTACGTGATGCTATTGAGAAGGCTAATGCAACACTGGATGCTGATACTATTACCTTTGATAGTTCCCTCACCGGACAGACTATAGGACTAACCAGTGGAGAATTGTTCATCACCAATCCTCTCACCATCAATGGATTGGGTGCAAATCTGCTGACAGTGGATGCACAAAATAACGGCTTCCGAGTATTTAATATAGATAATGATAGCGATGATTTTATTAATGTATTCATAAATGGCTTGACTATTACAGGAGGTAATCCCATAGGTGGTGGGGGAGGAATTTTTACCTCAGAAAATCTAACAGTTCAAGACAGTATTATCTCCGGTAACACCTCAACTGGCATCCAGGGGCAATATGACATACACAAATCTATTGATGGTGGCGGAATCAATAGTCACGGTGGTTATTTACAAATTATCAACAGCCAGATTATTAACAATGAAGCCATTGGGCAATTAACTGATGGAGAATTCTCCGAGCTTATTGAAGGTGGCCACGATCTTGGTGACGATCCTGATGGTGGTGGTGTGTCTATCAACAATGGTAAGCTCAAAATTGTCGATAGTACTATTTCAGACAATAAAGTTAGTGGTGGTTTGAGTGATGGTGGTGGAGTTTACGGCTGGTATAGTGAAATAACGGTGATTAATTCTACTATCTCTAGCAATATTATTGAAGGAACTGCCTTTGGTAGTGGTGGAGGTATTTATAATCGCCATGGCAACACAACAGTCGAATACTCAACCATTGCCGATAATTCGACATACATGACGGATGATTTTGGCTCTGGTGATGGGGGCGGTATTTTTAGTCGCAATGGGGATCTAGAAGTTCTCAATTCAACTGTATCTGGTAATTCTGCCTATGGCAAAGATAAAACTGATGGTGGCGGAATTTACAGTAAAAATGGCAATTTAACAGTTGTTAACTCGACTATTTATGATAACAGTACTGCTGGTAATCATGCTGATGGTGGAGGTATTTTTAGTAGTAATGGAACGGCAACTATTACCAATGCTACAATTTCTCATAATTCTGCTGATAGGCGTGGGGATGGCTTATATAGTAAGGGAACAACAAACCTCAGCAATACTATCATTGCCAACAGCATAAATGGTGACGATGCCTACCTTAGTGGTAATATCAACACTAATGTTAACAACCTGATTGAGGATGGTAGTTATAATCCATCTCTATCAGGCGATCCAGGCTTGGGAATTCTACAAGACAATGGCGGACCGACTGAAACCCAAGCCCTGCTCGCAAATAGCCCTGCTATTGATGCAGGTAATACTAACGAAAATAACGATCAACGAGGTGCTTTACGAGATAGCAACCCTGATATTGGTGCTGTTGAATTTGGAGGAATCATCGCAATGACACAAGAATCTAATGATACTTTATTACGAGCTATTTCCACTGGACTAACTATTCGCAACGATGGTACTTTTACCTATTCTGGTGAAATTGGCGATAACCCTAACGTAGATCCTGAACAAGATGTTGATTTGTTTAAGTTCGATTTAGGTATAGGCGATCGCCTCCGCTTACCAGAATTTATAGATCTGTTAGATGAAAACGGCAATGATACTAATGTAGATGCACAAGTACAAGTGTTTGATTCTACAGGAAGTCCGATTTCTCCCCCAGTGTTCAACTCTTCCGATCCTGGCTACGTTACTTACGAAGTTGACGAAGCAGGTACTTTCTATGTTGGTATTAGCGGTAGTGGTAATAGTAGTTATGACCCCAACATAGAAGGTAGTGGTAGTTCAGGAACTCCAGGAAAGTATGACTTGACCATTGAAACTATTGGTCGTGAAATGGGAGGTACTCAAAGTAAGCTGTATTTTAGTCGAGATGCTGCTGTTAACGATGAAGGTTTGTACATTCTGGATACAAGCACAGGTAATCCTACTCTTGTTGGTACTAACGGAGATACTGGTGCGAATGTTGGTCTAGCTCCAAGCGATACCTCAAGTTTTCTTTATGGCAGCGAACCCTACAATTTATTAAAAATCAATGCTGATGGCAGCGTTGCTAATTCAATTGGTAGTGAAAATTTTTATACTAATGGACTCGCCTACGACACTACTAACAATATTCTCTATGGAACAGATGGTGGAATTTTCTATACTGTCAATCAAAGTACAGGCAATTCTATTTCTGAACTTGATTCGCCTCCTGTATCTTTGTCAGGATTAGCCTTTGGTAATGGTGGAGTGTATGGTTTAGGTGGAAGCCAAGATTTGCTGTTTTACGACCCCAATACTGATCAATGGTCTGTTATTGGAGATACTGGAATATCATCATGGCAAGATGCAGGATTAGCTTTTGATGCTGAAAAAAATGTATTGTATGCTAAACGGGATGGCGATACCTTACTTTACGAGATAGATGTATCAACAGCACAAACTACAAGTATTGGCGATACAGAAATTTTAGAAGGTGGTGGTTTAGCATTAGTAAGTGATGATGCCTACGAAGAACCAAATGATACTATACAACGAGCAACCCACACAGGATTAACCCAGAAAAATCACGGTACTTTCAGCTATTTTGGTGAAATCGGTGATAATACTAATCTAAGGCGAGAAGATGATGTAGACTTCTTTAAATTTGAATTAGGGTTGGGAGAAAGAGTTCGTATACCACGAAATATAGAATTATCAGATGAAAATGGCAATTTTACTACCAATGCAGAAGTACAACTATTTGATGAAACAGGACAGAGATTTCCGACGACTCTTAAGTTCCTAACTGATGCTGATAACTACAAAATTTACGAAGCTAACGAAGCAGGTACTTTCTATGTTGGCATTAGCGGTAATGGCAATAGTGGTTATGATCCCAACACAGAAGGCAGTGGTTCGGGTAATGAAGCAGGTAACTACGGGTTAACTATTGAAACTATTGGTCGCGACACGGGAAGAGTCAATGGAAGCGATCGCTTGTTTGCTGTCAAGAATGATCCTTCCTCTCAAATAATTGAGTTAAACCCTGAAACAGGAGCAGAAATTAATAGTTTCTCAGCCCCCGAAACATTTTCATCAGGACCTCAAGGTTTAGCTTTTGACGGTAACAGTTTGTTCTTTGTTAACGATAACGGTTTCAGTACAGAGCTATGGGAACTAGACCCAGATACAGGCTCAGTTCGTGACAATGACTCCATTTCAGTCTCTGGTGAATTTGCTGGTTTAGCTGTTCTTGATGGAAAAGTCTATATATCAGATCACCAAAACAGAGATATCATTGAGTTCGATCCTGTTAGCGACTCTGTTACCAACGTCTTAGATATTGACGGAATTAACGGCATCACGCCATTTTTCCTTGGACTGGCGGGAATTACAGAACCAAATGCCTTACTGGTAAGTGATGGCAATTCATCACAAATTTTTGAAATTAATCCGATAACGGGTGTAATTACTAATTCTTTTACTCTTGATGACCCTAACTCTGGTGATGGAGTTGCTATTATTGATAATGATATTTATGTTGGGAACTTCTCGTCGCCTGAGATTGATGTATTTGATCGCTCTGGTACATTCCAACGCACTATCAACTTAAATTATCCCGTTTCTGCACTGTCAGGTGACGATATAGCTTCAACTACATTTGAAGAATCCAATGATACTCTAGTACGAGCAACTCACACCGGACTCACCCTCACTAACCCAGGTACATACACATATTCTGGTAAAATTGGTGACAACACTAATCTATTGCGAGAGGATGATGTAGATTTATTTAAGTTTGACTTGGATGCAGGAGAAACAATTCGTTTACCTTCAAACATAGAGATATTTGAGGATGATGGTAGTTTTGTTAGTCTTGTTGGTAATGCTGAAATACAACTGTTTGATTCTACAGGAAACTCTATATCATTATCTTCCGATCCAGACCCTAACTATGTTTCCTATCAAGCAGTGGAAATAGGTACTTTCTATGTTGGTATTAGTGGTAGTGGAAATACTAATTATGACCCCAACATAGAAGGTAGTGGTAGTGGCTTTGGTTCTGCAGCAGGCAACTATGACTTAACTATTGAAACTACAGGTTCTCGAAGTGGAGACGAACCCAACGATACTTTAGTCGAAGCAACAGATACAGGTTTAACCCTAACCAACCAAGACACCTATACCTTCAGCGGTGAAATAGGAGATAACACCAATATTCTGCAAGACGAAGACGTAGACCTGTTTAAATTTGACTTGGATATCGGGGAAACAGTCAACTTTAACTTGCCTGGATTATTCGATGAAAATAACAACCCAGCAGGTCAGGCAACAGTACGACTGTTTGACTCCACAGGTCAAGAGATGCAATGGGACCAAGGAATAACTCCAGATACAGCTAGTTTCTTTACTCCCATAGCAGGTACGTTCTATTTGGGCATTAGTGCTGATGGCAATAGCATTTACAACCCCGACACAGAAGGTAGCGGTTTTGGTTCCTTCTTCGGTACTTATGACTTAACTATTGAAACCATCGGTCGGACTATGGGGAATGAGGAACCTAATGACATCATAAGAGAAGCCACCGATACAGGTTTAACCCTAACCAACCAAGGCACCTATACCTTCAGCGGTGAAATAGGAGATAACACCAATATTCTGCAAGACGAAGAC
>NZ_JBNHER010000155.1:0-22051 GCF_050015975.1 Dapis purpurea BLCC-M126
CTTCTACTGTAATGATTTTGGCTTTATTATAAGTGATCATCCGAACATGATATTATTAGGAACGGCCAAGATTCTACTAATTCCCATAGATTAGCGCTATACTTGAGCAATACTTCAGTTGTCAACTAATCGGTACAAGCAAAATCACTTTTTTGCTAATTTTAGCTAAGTTAATGTTAATTACTCTTATGTTTGCTTCTCCCTGTACGGACGTTGTATGCAACGTCCCTACCTACTACCCTGCTCAACAAAATGTAGAAAAGTTTTTGAGAAATGGCATTACTTCTTGAGCTACGCCGGAATGACGTCGAACTTGCCATTCGTGCGTATATAGATGATGCTCTCCTCTCCTGCTTCAGACGAGACTTGATGCACCGACTCTTCCTTCAAGCTGAAATAACTGCCCGGCACTAAGGTCTTGAGATCGGTCTCACTCGTCACTTGGTACTGTGGTTGACCTTGGATTACCACAGCGTGGAATGTCGAGCCGTGGCTAAGTATCTTTCCAGTAAATCCAGCAGGTAGCTTGATAAAACTCCCGTATAGTTGATCGTCCTGCGGGTTGCCCCAAAGAAAGGCTACCTTTGCTCCATTGGCAGAGTCTGGTATCCCGGGTTGATCGATCCAAACAATGTTTGATGGGTCTACGTTAATTGGCTTATCATCGCTAGAAAACGCTTCCTCAGTGGGAAGGACAAGATACGGCCCTTCATCGATCTCTATGTATGCCATGTTGTTGCTACCCTCGGCAGCAGTAATATGTACACCTCCGGCTGGTTGCGTCCAGAAAGAACCCTTCGGTAGCCACATCTTCTCGGCATTCGGGTCATCGTTGTGAACGGTGCCACTAATGGCCACTCCACGGTAGGTGATATTGTGAATGTGAGGTGGGGACGAGAAGCCGTCCACAAATTGAACGAGGAAGCCTGACGGCCCGGAGGCAGTGCGATCGCCCCAAAGAGTACCAGCTTTCGGGCTTTGGTCGCCACGGGCAGGGTTGAGGGGTCCCCACTGGACTTCAGACCTCAAGACTACCTCAGAGGTTGCCTTGGCTGCTAATTCCGGATCGATGCTTTGGGATGTGACCTGCGCGCAACCCAAGGCGGTTACGAAGAGTGCAAGTGCGAGTAATAAAAACCTTCTTATGTTTTTCATGAGGAAAATTTTTGGTAATCATTTATTTGATGTACTACCAAAGTTTAAGCTAAAACCGTCTCAATAACACGTACAATATCTTGGCATTTCTGCGTATCAAGGGCATCATGATGGGGAGATACAAACTGACCTAAATCATTGTCGAAATACTTACCTGAAGCAGTTTTGAACTCATCCGTCAGTGCTGCGCGAGTGAGTATTTCTGCCCCGATGCGGATATCGCCACCAGCCACCCCAAAAGCCTGCTTCACCATTTTGCTACCGAGCATAGATCCAGGGTTAATTGCGACGATCATAGGACCGCGATCCTCAAGGGAAACTGCTAGACTACGCGACCACATTGTAAGCGCTAGTTTGCTTTGTGCATAGGCTGCTCCGTCGGATAACTTGACTCGTCCAGCCAGTGCTTCTGCTTGGACGGTAGATTGAGCAGCGGAGGAAAGATTAATCACCCTTCCTGAAGTACCGAGCAGTGATAATAACCGTTGTGTAAGCAGATAGGGAGCGATAGTATTAACAGCAAAACGTATATCAAGACCCTCCTGGGTGACAGGAGCGGGGGCATTATAGACACCTGCATTATTGATTAGCACATCAAGTTTAGAGTGCTTTTCCGCTACAGCTTTCGCGAGTGCCTCGACATTATCCATGAGCGACAAATCGGCCATGTAAATTTCAATACGTCCGCCACCTTTGAGTTCAAGAAGCGTTTTTTGCAGTTGTTCAAGCTTTTTTTGATTACGACCATGCAATAAAACATGGTGTCCCATTGAAGTAAGCATCTTCGCTGTTTCCAGTCCAATACCATCAGTAGAGCCAGTAATTAAAATAGTTTTTTGCATGGCTTTGTCTCCTTTATCCATTGAATTCTGGCAGGATCTCATCTGCTAAATATTTCAGTGTCGTATCAATATCAGCTCTATTAAAGCGCAGGTTCAGTGCAACATGATTGACACCGATATCTTCCCGTGATTTCAAATAATCTCGAAGATATTTGACTCCCAGGCGAAATCCTAAGTGGATAGGTTGGGGAGGGGCATTAGATGCTTCAACCAAATCAACATAAAGCGGTTCCATAATCGGTTGGGCAGACCTTCCTACTTTCCGAACCAGCTCTCGCCAATCTTTAATAATTTGTGCCTGCAACCCAGCATTACGAGGATAGAGCATCCAGCCATCTCCATTTTGTGCAATCCACTCATGGCTTTGCTGACTATTTCCTGTAATAAGCAGTGGTAGTTTTTTTGAATTAGGCTTGGGCAACATATCGATCGAACCATTCATGCCACCATAGGTATTTTCAAAATTTGGTGTATTATCCCCCATGTAGCGAATATAGTCATAGCTTTCACGAAATAGTTTACCGCGATCGGCAAAAGGTAAGTTTAGTGCTGGATATTCTTCTGGTCGATCGCCAGAGGCGATGCCTAAAATGAGTCTTCCACCTGACAATACATCAGCGCTGGCGGCGGCTTTAGCAACGTGAGCTGGATGCCTCAACGGTAAAATCATACTAGCAACACCAAGTGCAATTCGCTCAGTTTGACCAGCGAGCAAACCTAAATAGACAAAAGGGTCATAGATTTGACCAGCGTCACCAAAAGATGGCACATTAAATGGTACATCACGCAACCAAACAGCAGAAAATCCCAGTTCTTCTACCAATTGAACGTGTTCTATGTGTCGAGTCATGGAAGGCACTGCTCCTGAGGAGTAATTCTCGATTGGTACAACTAATCCCAGACTCAGCCGTCCCAAACGAAATACTGAATTGTATCCCTTATTAATGGATTGAAATTCTAACTTGTTTGTTTTTTCAAGCATTTTAAATTCAAGTCAGTATAGCCTTCTGGCTATTGGCCTTATTTAGCAAAACCACCAAGAGGTCTGAGTAAAAATGGATTTAGAGCAGCATGACAGCATCATCAAGCAAATCAAGGGTAGCCGAAATATTTGCAGTAGAGAAGTGTTCAAAAAACTCACAAACAGTTTGTTTATTCTGTTCAATGCTCATTATTCGATTTCCTGAATAGCAATAACTCCTTGCTCCCAGTTACGCTGGTTCTCCATATCATTTTGAAGGTTTGTGTCATCTGCGATTTGGAAACGCTTAATCGCTGGTGTTTTACTTGTTGCCTGATAGAGCCAATAAGCTTCTTCCTTCAGCGCCTCTTCAATTGGCTTGTCGATTGAAGCATAAACAGCCTGCTTACAAGCATTAATCGAATCCGCAGGGAAGTGGGCCATGCGTTTTGCCAAATCATCAACATAAGCACCAATTTTGTCCGCATCGAGAGCCTTATTAATAGTGCCATAGGCTTCTGCTTCGTCCGCATCAAAATCACGCGCACTTAAAATAATTTCCAATGCCCGGCCTAAACCTGCCTGACGAGCCATACGCGATGCGCCACCACCACAAGGCAGAATGCCCATACCAACTTCCATCTGCATAAACTTTGCCTTGCCACGAGCTGCAAAGCGCATATCACAAGCCAGCGCAAATTCATGACCGCCACCCCGTGCGAACCCTTCGATTTTGGCGATAGTCGCCTGTGGTAATTTACTAATACGCTCCAGCGTGGTCTGTAAATAAAGTAGTTCTACCTCTTCACGAGGTACTGCTATTGTGGACATATCTTTGAGAAAATTCGTGTCGGCATGAGCTACAAAAATTTCTGGGTGCGCAGATTGGAAAACAACAACTTTGACGCTACGATCACTTTCAAGTGTTTCCGCCAAACGATTTAGATCGTCTAGCATCGGAATGCCTTGAATATTTACAGGAGGATAATCAAAAGTAATAGTAAGAACTGCTCCATCGTTTGTAGCCTTGAATGTAGTGTAGTTTTCGTAAGCCATATCTATAATTTTGCAAGTTGTTAAAATTTGGACATCTAAAGTTTTCTGATTGAAAAGGTTTGTCTCTCCAAGATTATTGGTCGGTAGGCTCTAAATTTTAAGGTATTACCCGTCGTAAAATAATTAAATAATTTGGCTGTAGACCTTGGAGTTGATACCCACTCCAAGGTAGGGACTTTTATTGCAAATAAAGTAGGCATTTAAGACTTAAGGTGGTCAACTAGCTATTGCTTTAAGGCTTCAGCCCTATTCGCTTTAGCACAAGGTGCTGACTTTTTTATGAGTTATATGATTAAAAATATAGTAAAAATAGGAATATAACAAGTAGGTACAATTTATATATATAGTGACTTAAAAGTAACTATTGAAAAGTTTATAAATTAGAGAATTATGACGCAGAAAAATAATTACGATCGTCCCTATGGGTGTTCTGTCGAAGCCACGTTATCGGTGATTGGTGGACGGTGGAAACCTGTGATAATTTTTAATCTCTTGGAGAATGATGTGTTACGCTTCGGCGAATTGAAGAAAAAAATTAAAGGTATTACACAGCGGATGCTTGCTAATCAACTACGGGAATTGGAAAAAGATAATATTGTTGCGCGAAAAGTCTATCCTGAAGTACCGCCACACGTAGAATATTCCCTAACAAATTATGGTCGTACTCTGAAGCCAATTATGATTTCTATGAGAGATTGGGGAGCCGAGCATATGAATGTAAAATCTGATGAGTCCTAGTCTTTGTAAAGTAATAGAATACATTTGGATGGTAAGGTAGTTTATTTGGGAAATTTTGATATCTGTAAATTATATTTTTTACAGCAGTTTTAAAGTATATGAACTACAGAGTAGTGTGGGCATCTTGCTAGCTCTGGGGTGTGCAGTTTATTTCTGCTATTTTTTGCTATCTGCTTTTTCTGAATTAAAATGAGTTCAAATAACTTCCAGATAGGAAATCTATGAGTTATGTTGCTTTTCCTAATAAAACACCCTATCAAAAAACTTTGCTCCTCGAATAAAGCAGCAAAATATTCTGGCAAAAATTTCATCAATTTATTAACCCATTGGTTAATTAGAGTGACGATCGCTCCACTTTCATTTCAACCCAAAAGAGCGATCGCTCAACATTCTTTTCCTCAGCTAAAAAAGCTATTAATGCAGTTCCTCTGCAAGAGGCTAGCTGAATGGTAAAAGCTGATAGCTAGTTACCTATTTGCTATCAACTGCATCTCAGACACCCAAGTACCATGAAAACCATAAGGCACTCTCTGAGGAAAAATCACTCGCGCCACAGGTTCCTCCCTCATATCCTGAGCATCAATAACCAATAATTCAGAACGCTTATATTTTTCATCATATACAAACGTCAACAACCAACCATCATCCTCATCAATAGCACCTATTCTGGGGGCAAATGTCACAGCACCACCATAACGACCTTCACCAAAATCATGGGGTAGCGACCTACCAGTACCGAAGTCATATTTAATAATTCCATCAAACAATGGTCGCAAAGATGCCATTCTGGAAGTGTAACCATAGCGCATTTCCCGGCCTACAAACCTATTATTAATACAGGGAAATTCAGACGGTCTCTTATCTAACATTCCCTCTCTGACAGTACCCGTCTTGAGATTAAACGCCCATCCATACATTCGGGGAATATTTTCATCGGGGTCTCTAAAAGTACCGGGATACACATGAGTTGAACTCATCCGACAACCATACATTACCACTTCATCTCCAGATTCATAAGCATTAAGAATGTGATTAATATAGCAAGGTTGAGCTTCAAACCAGCGAATATCTTCATTGTTCCCATACCTAGGTAAGATACCAAAACGACTTGGAACTCCAGTTTCAAACATCCAAGCAGGTAAACCTTGTTCTTCTCTTTGTGGACGGAAGCGTAATGGTAAATCCATCAAAATTGTATAATTTTTTGTGATGGCAAAATCGTGGGGAGCACTTGGCACAGGTATATTAATTGGTACTGTCTGCAATAGCTCGCCGTTACTAGAAATCACACCGTATTTTACATAAGGAGGCGCATCTAGAGCGTAACCAAAAAATATCAATTCTCCAGTCATTGGATCGACTTTTGGATGAGCAGTGAAAGCAGAATCTAAGTAACCATCACATAAATAGGGGCTAATTGTTTCTAAAGTAGGAACTTTAACCGCATAAGGTAAACCTGCCTCCCAAAGAGCTAATAACTTGCCATTGTGAAAAGTTACGCCATTATTGGCCACATTTTTATATGGTCCATAAGGATTATTTATTTGAGGAGGTTCTAATCTACCACTCCATACTGCATAACCCAAGTCTTTTTCTACTTCAAATCCTCCCGTCCGTACATAACGGTTCCGATATTCTGCCCTACCACCACTAATCCTTACCCCATGCAGCATTCCATCACCATCCATCCAATCATACCTACCTAGAGGAGCAAATTGAGGATTCGGGCCATTTCTAACATACATTCCTGACAAATCTCTAGGGAGTTCGCCTTTGATTTCCAGATTGTCGGAAGTTATCTCTTTGCTCACTGGGGCAAAATTACCCATCAGATAGGGATTAAATTTTGTGGTAGTAGTCATTGGGACTTGCTCCTATAGAAAAAATTAAGGTTCTATTAATAGCTTATGACCACTTTTCCATTATGTATAGTGTTATAATTCAAAAATTTTGTAAATTTTTACTCATCTGTCTTTTCTTTTTTCCTCTCTTTCCTGCTGGCTAATTTTGTGATTCTTGATGAAAACTTTGGCTTTTATACTCAAGCTTTCTATCCTTCCTATCTCCCCTTACGAAAGTACGTTTTTTACAATAAGAAGGATAACGTGGATGAGACTTATATCATGTCCGGTTGAATAGTGATAATTAAAGCTTGTAGTTGGGCTTCAGCCCGAACTTTAGATAGGGCTAAAGCCCAACTACAAACCATATACTTTTTTATCACTGATTATCCGGACTTGATATTAGTAGATATTAGTAGGCTTGGGGGAAAAGTAGATAAGGAAGCACAAACGCCTCCAAATTCAAACAATTAAAAAATTTAGTTATCTATCACATAAGCATTCAATCCAGCAATAAAAGTTGCTTTTTTCTCCTTTGTGTTTCAATTTCTCCTTGTCATATCATGTCCGCTAGCATCGGCATTGTAAAGTAAGGGTAAGGAATAAGGTTTTAGTTATTTAGGAGAGAGGGCTTAAACGCCGGAAAAACTTAAATTTCCTGTAGATATTAACACCTGAGTTTACACAAACGATACCAACAGACATTTTTTTATACCGAATTAAGTGAATTAGATATAGAAAAATGTTCCATCTCAACCTATTGCCAAATATTTCTAGATATCTCTATCTCCCCAAACTCCCCACCTTATTGATCTAATTACAGCAATGCTATCGGATTTGATATCACCCTATCTCTTCCTTGAATCAGAACGACAGCATTTGCTCCACAGAGAAATATTGAGTATTAGCCACTTCAAATTGAATTGGTTGCAACTGCACAGCACAAGCTTTTAATTCTGGCTGCCCAGACTCAGGACAAGCTTGAGGATGAGTCAAAGCATTCGCCTCAGCCTGATTTCCCCACAGTACCCCCCAGTGCATCGGTACAAATACAGTACCAGGAGTAATAGCTTTGGTGATTTTTGCTGGAAATCTGCTATAACCTCTTCGCGATCGTACTTCTACCCAATCATTTTCTGAAATTTCTAACCTCTGAGCATCTTGAGGATGAATTTCTATAAACGGCATCGGGTGCATTTTTTTAATTTTTTCAATACGCCCGGTACGAGTTTGAGTGTGCCAATGACCATATAACCGACCGGTTGTCAAGACGAATGGATAATCAGGATTAGGTGGTTCTGCCAAACCTTGGGAGTAATATGCTGCAAACCTTGCCTTGCCATCAGAAGTGTTAAATCGGAAGTCAGTATACAGACGCTCTTGAGATATTCCACTACTATCGGAGTAAGGCCATTGAGTCGGACCATGTTCTCGGAGTCTTTGATAGGTAATGCCAGTCATATCACAGGGGCGATCGCGTGTCAATTCTAGAAACTCAGCTCTCACAGCCTCCGAGTCAGAAAAATCAAATTGATTTGTAAATCCTAAACAGCGACCTACCTCCGCAAAGATTTCCCAATCTGCTTTAGCTTCTCCTAGAGGTTCGCGAAATGCCGGACACAAAGTCACTACTCGCTCCGAGTTCGTCATCGTACCCGTTTTTTCTCCCCACTGGGCAGCAGGCAACAACAGATGAGCATATTCAGCCGTTTCCGTAGGATAATAAGCATCCTGATAAACAGTAAAAGGCGATCGCAACAAAGCAGCCTTCGTCCGTTCTAGATCGGGCATACTCACAGCGGGATTAGTTGCAGCAATCCACAAACAACCTATTTCTTGGCGTTCTAAAGCCATAATCATTTCCCAAGCAGTACGACCAGGTACACCAGAAATTTGTCCGGGAGTCAATCCCCACAACTTTTCGACTTCAGCCCGATGCTGAGGATTTTTGACCACTCGATAACCAGGCAAAATATGAGCCAGTCCACCTGCTTCTCTACCACCCATAGCATTAGGTTGACCAGTCAGAGAAAACGGACCTGCACCTGGTTTGCCAATATTACCCGTCATCAAATGTAGATTAATCAGAGTTCGCACTTTTGCCGTACCCTCCGAAGACTGATTCATCCCCATTGACCACAAAGATAAAACTCGCTGAGACTCTCCCCAATAACGAGCTGCTTTTTCCAACTCATCCAAGCGAATCCCACAATGGCGTGCCACCAGTTCCGGTGGGTAGTGACGAATTACTTCAGTATATTCAGGAAAACCAGTCGTACACTCATCAATAAACATTGCATCAAGCAAACCCCAGCGCATAAGCAGATGAGCAATACCATTAAGTAAATCAATATCTGTACCTGGTCGGATTGCCAAATGTAGGTCTGCTGCTTCTGCAGTTTGAGTGCGACGGGGGTCTACCACAATCATTTTTACTTTCTTATTTTTCTTGTGATATACCCGGAGACGGTTAAATACAATAGGATGACATTCTGCTGTATTAGTGCCAATTAAAAATGCACAGTCTGTTTGTTCTAAGTCATCATAGCAACAGGGAGGACCGTCAGAACCAAAACTTTGAATATATCCAGATACTGCTGAAGACATACAGAGGCGAGAGTTGGCATCAAAGTTATTAGTTCCCAGACATCCTTTGAGCAACTTCTGGGCAATATAATAATCTTCTGTTTGAAACTGACCAGATCCATACATACAAATTGCATCTGGTCCTTGGGTGAAGCGTACAGTTTGAATGCGGTTAACAATGCGCCGAAAAGCTTGTTCCCAAGTAACCCGACGAAAAGGTTCATCTAAGGTATCGCGCATCATTGGATATTTGAGCCGACTTTTATCTAATGCTTCGCTCACTGTGGCACCTTTAACACAAACCTTACCTTTACTTGATGGATGAGAGCGATCGCCTCGTACTTGCCAAATTGGATTACCTTTGCTATCTCGATTTGTTGCTTTTCCTGGCATTGCTGGTGGTGATACTTCTAACCCGCAGCCAACACCACAATAGGGACAAAGAGTTTTTGTCGGTTCCATAGTTTACTTAAATTTTTTTACTAAAAAAAAATAAATGAAATTATTATTAATATCAAATACTGTTGAATCTTAATAATTTCATTTGCTATTTAAACATAAGTTTTGTGTATTGTGGATTTATCCCACAAAATTGATTTTATTTTTTATGATATAATTTTAAATTTATGTTTATTATTGAATAATTAATTAAAAATTATCTGTCACATTAGATACGTTTTAAAGATTTCTTAAAGGAGCAAGTTTTATGAATAAATTCTCACGGGATGACGAGCAAGCTGGGAATTTATAGCAATTTTCATTAACATAGAGTACATAGATTTTGCTTAGAGGCAGAAAGCAGACGTTTTCTATTCAACATTTCTGGAAAACTGCTACAATCCCTAATTTAACAATTCTGAATTCGCACATTCTCAATGAATATAAGAGAAGTTTTGTAGTCAACATGATTGAAAACCTCTATATATAGCAATTTCCAGACTGGTGAGGTACAAAATTTCGTTAATCCTGCATAGTACTGATGAAAATATACATTTTTTCCCACATTCGCCACATTTCCCACACTTCCCACACCACCAACAGTTCCTATACTATGACTATGCACCACTATCAAAATTTGTTTGTTTTAAGGAGTAGAAAAATCAGAAAAACAACTTTACCTCATAACTTTGGAAATTGCTATAGATAGAGAGAGGGATTGGAGTAGGTCAAACGGATATTAGATTTTGATGACAAGTTTTTCATCCAAGGATTCATAGGTTTTGTGTGATTGGTAAAAACTTCTCTTAGCTTTCGTGAATTAGGCTTGTAACCATCTCTGTAAGCTGCATTCCACAAACTTAAACCCCGGTTATAGCACCATCTGCTATACCCCGCGTGTTGAGTCATCAGAGTTTTTTGCTGATTATTCAGTTTGAGCTTGATTCTAATGGATTTCATTTCATTTATTTGTGTTTCATGTGCGCAGCAAACACAGCCTGTCTAATAGTACGTTTTATAACTTATAATATCGTTATTCTTTGATTAAGTCAATGCTATACTGAGATATTTAGAAGTATGAGAAACAGATTAGTCTTAAAGCTTCATCTCTTGATTTACCAACGCCAGAATTTAACTTGTTTGACTATTTGTACTAATTGCTGTGATCGACCTTAACAGCAAAAGCTTCCAGAATTTAGATGGGTAAACCCATCTAAATACCTTATTATATCAAATCCGCTTAATTTGGTATAAAAAAATGTTTCATCTGAGCGCCAAAGTGCAAATCTTTCTAAATTCTCTTCCCTCCTAACTCCTAATTAACTATCTAATTATACCAATGCTACTGGATTTGATCTTACTGAAAAATTTTATCCCCTCCATAGCTGTTGGAGTGTTCAATTCATCTTTCTATTTACCCACGATCCTCTTGACCGATCGATGATATAGTGCTAACATTTTCACTATGGCAAGCGCGCTATTACGCAACACGTATACGAACGCGATTGTATTTCCTTCGTACACTTGGATAGGTGCGATAGCAAGCGGTTATGCCCTTTTCCTGAGTTTCTATATAGTTCAATTACTATACGCATCAAGAGGTAACCCCCATGACCCAACAAACTATCAATAATGACGACACTAATAATGAAGATTCCATGACCCAACAAGCTAGCAAGCTAGTCATTGTCACGGAAAAGTTGCTACTGAAAAAGATCGCCAAAATCATCGACAATACCGGGGCTACCGGTTATACGGTGGTGGAAGTTGGCGGTAAAGGTAGTCGTAACGTGCGCTCATCGGGAACACCCACCCTTAACGACAATTACTCAAACATAAAGTTCGAGGTGCTCACCCCCAATCGAGAGATGGCCGTGAAGATTGCAGATGAGGTCGCAACGCAGTTTTTCGACGATTATTCCGGTATTGCCTATGTATGTAACGTGATGGAGATACTGCACGCACACACATTCTAACTTAAAACCTAGCCAATCAAACTAAAAAAGCCGGGGCATGAACCCGGTTTTTTGGTGGCAGTCTTTCGTATCAACAGGACGTTAACGCCCAATAAGAAGTAATTTGCCAAGACTATCGGCTACGCCAGTGATTGAGAAGACGCAGCCTTGAAATAGCATCCGTGTCAGGGGAGCACCACAGACAGAGATCCGTGTGGGATCAGCCACCCAGTGCCTGGGCAAGTGCGATGTAGAGCGGTATTCCCAAAGCAAGCGCAACCGGAGTTCCGACGGCTGTGGATGAGCCTATGTAAGCGGAAGGATTTGCTGACGGGATACCGGCTCGTAAAGTGGGAGGTCCTGAGATATCTGAACTGGAGGTGGCGATTGTAGCCAGGATCACGACGCCACCAAAGCTGAATCCCGTGGCAAAGTGGGCAATCATGCCAAGACCGAAGGCTATGAACCCATGCAGCAGTGGGCCAAAAAAGGCATATAGGGCGTACCACTGGCCTACCTTGCGCAGCTCACCGAGCCTTGCTGTGGCTTCCATACCCATTACCAGCATCAGTATCGAAAGCAGCCCGCGAAAAAGAGGATTGAAAAAGCTCTCATAGACACTTTCCGGCCGGGTTAGCAGACCTAGAGTGAGGCCGAGCAGCAGTGCTGATAAGGCAGAGCCTTGGAGGCTTTCCTTAATGATAGGCCATATCTTGACCCCCGAGCCTGGGGTATTGTCCGAATCTTTTGGATACCCGGCTGCAGTAATGCGCCGCTCAATGCGCCGTTCATTGGGATACCCGCCTGCGGTAACGGGCTGCTTGCTGAGATACTCCTGCTTATTGAGATACCCCTCTGTAGTACGCAACTGCTTCTGCTTACTGATATAAAGGCTGGCCAAGACGATCGCAGTCACGAGCGCTGGGATGTCCATGAAGGGATAGAGTGCAGCAGCCCATGCCTCGTATTCGATACCTTCCGATTCAAGTAACGTCAAGGCAGCCGCGAGGGTAGAGCCACTAACAGCACCGAACAAGCCTGCGGTAGCAATGGCATCCACGGTTTTGACTTTGGGCAACATACCCAACGTGTAGCGCCCGATAAATACGATAAGTATCCCTATGATAACGGCGAATACTGCGGGCAAAAGCATCTCCACAAGATTGGCATTGCGGATCGCAATTCCGCCGCTTAGGCCGACTTTGATGAGTAGCATGAAGACGATGAACTTATAGATCGCATCTGGAATTTGTAGTCGGCTATTGACGGCAGCAACAACCATACCACCAATCAGAAAACCGAGTGTTGGGGATTGCAACTTCCCCAGCAAGAGCGTAAAGAAATCAGACAAAAAATCCATGTTTTTATTCCTCCTTAGATTCAGATTTTAGGGGCGGGACGGTAGCTAAGAGTAGCCTCAAATCCTGGTTGACTGGCTCCACACATCTGTCATAGAGTAAACTCGCCACTCCATTGCATCTGGATCTCGGTGCGTCGTGTACTGGAAGATAATATTTTGAACCGATGATCGCAAACGATTGCGCTAATCAGTGGTGATTCATGAGCAATTCCTTTTTACTACCATAGTGTACGAGCAATTAGTCTGTAAAATCCGAGCGATGCATCTGGGGAAAGCGTTTTCGGGTACTCACTCAAGTTGGAGACATTCAGACAGCCAAGATATCATTTTCATCCTGCTATATACTGGATTGTAGCCTCAGCAATATGTTATGGCTTTAGCTTTTTTGTGTAAATCTATAGATAGTTATCGAATTAATTGCCAGATATAGCGGTTTTGGCAAAATTTAGGGCGTTGGTAAATAGAAAGATGAATTGAAGGATCCAAAACCTACGGATATGGTAAAATTTTTAAGTAATATACAGTAAGAATTTCATTTTCCATGGAATATCGGTAAGTGTCTTAGCCAACATATCAGGAAAAATCTCCATCTAAGACATAAACAAAACTAAATTTGCCTCCAATGTGGTCGTCAATTTGTTGGTTTTTATTATTCACCTGAATATAGTCAGGATATTCAAGCTGGTTGATAAAACTGATATAAAACGTCATAAGTGCGACATTTTAATGTTTACTTCCTGTCTCTTGGTCAGCATTCCCTCTCTTGGTGCGCGTTCCCTTTCTTGGTCAGCATTCCCTTGCGTCTTACGCCGACGCGGGGTCTGACCGCTTGCGACTTTCGTCGTCGCGGGATCGCACCGCTTGCGTCTTACGCCGACGCGGGGTCGCACCGCTTGCGTCTTACGCCGACGCGGGGTCTGACCGCCTTCCACCGGAACTGTTGGCAGCACTCCGTCTACAGGTATCAACGGTCAAGCCAACCGCATTTCTTATTATTAAGTTTCAGCTTAGTTCTAATATATTTCATGTATGGGTGAGTGGAGCTTGTAGAATGGTCTGCTTTTTAAATTATTATATCGTTATTCTTTGATTAAGTCAATGATCTGTGTGCAAATTTAACCTACTGAAAGCTCTGCACTTTGAATCTGTAGGGCATAACCATTTAAAGTGATAGCATATCAACTGCAAAGCTCGTAACATAATATTACGAGCCCCTTTCCAATCCCGGTGTGCAGTATATCCGCATTCTTAAAATGTATGTTAATGGTATAAGTTTCCCAGGTATTAGTCGTACTGGTTATGCCCATAGGAAAATTATCAATTGGGTGAAATCAGTGGGAGAGCTTTTGCCCGATACCTACAACCCAGAAGACACATCTTCAAGAAGGGAGACCTTGATGAATTAAAGTCTAGATTTGCACAGGGCTAGATCACTTTCGCTCAGGAATTCTTGGCTGGGTAGTAATAGAGCGCTGTGCTAAAACTTTCATCATTCCTTTGGCAAGCAAGCGATTGCTGACACAAAGCGAAACGATTATTGGCAGTTTGACTTCTGGGTAAGCGACTGTAATCCTGTATATGGAAAATTTATACCATATTTTAAATTACTAACGCCCTTTGATCAAACTATCAATGCCAGATTGACCGTTAACTCCATTCTGACTTGTACCATTAATATTGACATTAGAAGTAACTAGGGAAACAGCTTTAACTAATGCTTGCTTCCTATCCATCAACATATTTTGCGAAGGTACAATTTTTAAAACTCCCAGTTTTTCTAACCTTCGTTTAACACTACCCGAAGCACCAACTAGGAATACATGACGACCTGTATCAACAGTTTCTTGAATCGCATTTTCTATTGCTAGAGCAGAAGTTACACCCATGTGAGGTACTTCGGCCAAATCAACAATCAAGACTTCATAATTATTCAAAAGTGTATGCTGGCGAGAGATTGCTTTAGAAACACCGAAGATCATCGGACCACTCAAGTGGAATAATAAAATCCTACCTTCAGCACGATCCAGTAATTCTTTCTCATCATTGTCTAAGATAATCGCATCATCAGCATCAGTAATAGCTTTAACATCCTCAGATTTTAGCTGAGTTAGGCGATCAATAGTCATAACATTAGCAATAAATACCCCAATACCTACAGCAGCAATCAAGTCAACAAATACAGTTAGACCAATAACAGTATACATAATGATTGCAGACTTCCAGGAAATGTCATGGGCACGCTTGAGAAATCCCCAGTCAATAATCTTAATCCCAACTTGGAGAGCAATACCTGCTAAAACAGCCATTGGAATTTGTGCAGTTAAACTACCAGCTCCCAAAACTACAACCATCAAAATAACAGCACGGGTAACACCAGATAAAGCACTGCGAGCACCTGTATTGATATTAACTACAGTACCCATAGTTGCTCCAGCGCCTGGAATACCACCAAATAAACCAGAAGCTAAGTTACCTAAACCTTGACCAATTAATTCTTTATCAGAGTCGTGTTGAGTACGAGTCAAACTGTCAGCAACCACAGAGGTTAATAGAGCATCAATACAGCCAAGCATAGCTAACACTGTCGCATCAACAACCATTAATTGTAGCTGTTCGGGAGTAAAGTAAGGTAACTGTAAGCTAGGCAAACCACTAGGGATTTCACCAATCCGACGAATTGCAGTATCTGAGAAAAAGAAAACAGAAATGACTGTTCCTACTACCAATGCTAACAATGGTGGTGGAACGAATTTCTTAACTTTAGATGGCACTAAGAAGAGGATAGCTACTGTAAGAACTGCTAACCCTGTTTCTATAGGATTAATATTGGTTAACAGTTCAGGAATGTTCTGAATAGTACCAACTACACCACCCTTGGGACTAGCCTGTCCGAGAAACGGACCTATTTGTAGGATGATAAGGATTAGACCAATGCCTGACATAAAACCAGAAATCACGTTGTAAGGCATCATGGTAATGTATTTACCCAGCTTTAATAAACCAAAACTAATTTGGAATAATCCAGCTAGCATTACTACTGTAAATGCCATTGCCATACCGTTTTCTGGGTTAGCAGCAGTTAAGTGGGCAATCACCGCAGTCATTACCACCGTCATTGGTCCAGTAGGTTCGGAAATTAGAGTTGGAGTACCACCAAACAGTGCTGCAAATAAACCAACTAATACAGCACCATATAAACCAGCAGCAGGACCTGCACCAGAAGCAACACCGAAGGCAAGTGCCATAGGAAGAGCAATCACGGCAGCAGTCAAGCCACCGAACATATCGCCTTTGATGTTTCTAAAATGTATTTTGTTAAAAACTTGCGTAGCCATTGTTTTATCTTATTGATAACTTCTTTTTTTATTGAATAGGACTTACCTAAACTTCTATGTATACCCTAGCTTTAGTGTAAGGTGCGTTGCAACGCATCTATAAACTAGAGTTGCTGTTTAAGTTCTATTCAATTTAGTCAATGCAAATTATATTAACCATTGACTATAGTCTATGTCAAGATTATTATAAAAATTAATGGGGAATGCAATACTTGATAGTTTGCAATTACTTATATAAGTCTTAATATTTTCTTTGTTTTTCTTATAATTGAGGAGGAAAAGTCTTTGATTCAGGCCACCTTACATCAGTTAAGAGTGTTTCAGACAGTAGCTAGTCATGGTAGCTTTACTAAAGCTGCTGAAGAATTATTCATTACCCAACCCACTGTCTCTAGTCAAATGAAGCAACTCACCCAGACAGTAGGGATGCCTTTATTTGAGCAAATTGGTAAGCAACTTCACTTGACTGACGTTGGGCGAGAATTATTAGCTACTTGTCAAGAAGTCTTTGAACAGCTCGATCGTTTCGAGATGATAGTTGCTGACATCAAAGGTACAAAACAAGGAAGGTTACGTTTAGCAGTAGTAACAACTGCTAAATATTTTGTGCCCAGAATCTTAGGTTATTTTTGCCAAGAACATCCACTGGTTGATATTGCCTTAGAGGTGACAAACCACCAAAACATAACCAGGCGGATGTTGGAAAACCAAGACGATCTATATATATTGAGTCAACCTCCTGAAGATATTCTTTTGTGCAACGAATATTTAATGGATAATCCTCTAGTCTTAGTAGCGAATAAAAATCATCCATTAGCAGGAAAGACAAATATTCCGATTAAATCTCTCAATAACGAAGCCTTTATTATGCGAGAACAGGGATCTGGCACTCGTCAGGCAGTCCAACAACTATTTGGTAAGCATAAAGTTGCTGTGAAAGTGCGCTTAGAGTTGGGCAGTAATGAGGCCATTAAACAAGCGATCGCTGGAGGCTTAGGAATTTCTGTTTTGTCAGAACATACCCTATACAGTGAAGAATTGGAACTCACCACCTTAGATGTTAAAGGATTTCCGATTAAACGAGAGTGGTATGTATCTTACCTAGAAGGCAAACAGCTATCAGTAGTAGCTCAAGCATTCTTACAATATCTCCATCAGCACACTCAGAAAAATGGTGTTACTTCTAGTATTGCTAGTTAATATAGTAGTTTTTTATTAATGGATAATGGATAATTACCTCCGGTTAAAACCGTAACGGAATTGAATATAAAGAAATATCCTAGTGCAGGATGACGGAAATAAGTGACCAGTGACAAAATACTCAAAGCCTTACCATTCAACACTTCTGACTTCCCCTCCTGGCTCCCCTCCTGGGAGGGGCGGGGGTGGGTTGAATTCTGAATTCTGACTTCCGCGTAGCGGTACTAGCACTTTTTTCTTGGTCGATTGGATGCGTTTACTAGCGAAACGCGCGTTGTGCGGAGCGCTAAACGCCATCTCTCGACCCCTTTTTCTACTTAAAAGGAGAGGCAATAAAGCAAAATTGATTAATTATCAATTATCCATTAGTAGGAGCAAACAGAGATTAATATAAAAATATATTTAATCATCCTAGAAAGTGGTGTAATATCATTTGGAAAATAATAGACATATCCGATAACACTTATCTACATATTTATTATTGAAATTTTTAAGGGTAAAAAATTGCTACAACTCTTACCACATAGTCCTATGATGGGACTTACACAATTTCTGGGCAGAAAAATGCTTGTTTGCGCAGCATTCCGTAGGAAAAGTCAGTCTAGACAAGGGAATTACGTCAAAGCCCTAAAAATGCCTAGAACCCTTGGTAATAAAGGAATTATATCTTTTTGAGGTAAAACCCCCTAGCTGTCTATATTTGAGCCTATTTTTTTCTACTTTTTTGTGTAATATCAAATCCGTTTAATTCGGTATAAAAAAATGTTCCATCTTCAACCATTACCAAATATTTCTCGATTTCCCCATCTCCCCATCTCCCCATCTCCCCATCTCCCCATCTCCCTATCTCCCCATTTAATTACACCGATGCTACCGGATTTGATATAAGTCCCAGTTCCTTTAAAACATCTAACGCCACAGACTCTTAGGGAAATTACATTTGCTCTAATGTTTGCTGATACAAATCAAGGGGAGGTCATATTTCTTCATATTTGCGATCCTAGAACTGCTCAACAGCAGATTAATGATTTTGAATCTCAGTTATCTACTTTAATTTCTTAGTCAGGTTTTAATGTGAAAACAGCAATTAGGACTATTCGCCATGATGATGTTTCTAGAGTAATTACAGAAGAGTCAAAATATATTGATTTAGTTATCTTGTGTTCGATTCGGAGTCGTACTGCTGGTGGATTAGCTGTAATACCAATTCACTTTAAGAATGTCACAAATAATTTCAAACTGTAAATATCAAATAATTGCCTGAAACTGTTTTTTTGTCAGAGTTTTTAGCCTATCAAATCTGGCATTCTCAATTCTCAATTCTGAATTCTCAATTTAGTGAAACGGTATTATTCAATAATTGATAATTGATAATGAATAATTGATAATTACCTCTTCCTTTTAGGGAGAGGATTGAGGCGGTAGGGAAAATTTTTTCTTGTTTCTCGTTTAAAGGAGAGGCTTTAAACCTTAATTATTCGGTAATATGACGATGGAAGTAATTCAAGATTTAACTTGTTCAATGCTATTGTTTGGAGAACCATATAATTGACATCCTCCCGACGCTGCTATAAGCGATACAGCAAGGGATTCCCTAGTATCTTTGCACAAGTCCTGCTAATTTTTTAAAATACATCTGCCAAATTGGCCACCACTCCCCAATTATTTTGCTTATATTAAAAGAACCAAATCAAACAATGATTATTTCCAGCCCTTTACCATAATTAATCTCACCACTATCCACTATTATAGTTGAGTTAATCTAAATCTGGATAATTGTCATTCGTATTATCACTTATTTATTGAATTGTTTAATTGAATTGAAAATTGGTAATTATACTGTTGCTACTGAAATAAAAGTTTGTTTATCATAGTAAATGTAAAGCAAACGGGTATAAAACTTATATTCCGCCTATCTCACACAAAGAGCTTAATTCCTAAAAGCCTTACTATATCTGATTTTAAAAATAGTCAAAATTCTCATCAGAATATCCGGAAGGTGGAATCAAACCATTGTAAATTCTTTATGTATACACACTAACTAATGTTAGTGACTTGTACTCATGGGACTTCGTAACAAACACATCTATAAAATTGAACCATAAATACATCTAAACGCCCAAGTTATAACTAAAGTTACACTTTACCTCTTAATTTTCTGAGTATTTTTACTTTTTGCATAACTGAGATACACCCCAGAAGTATCTATTAGAACAACAAACAAAACTATTATTATCACATCTACACTATGAACGAACTTCAGGTTAACCCCAACACTCAACTTGTAACAGTTAACGATCCTTCACCCAGTATTTCAGTACTATGGGACCGCGCAGTCCAACAAGCAGTCATTAATAGTAGAGTAGGTCCAACCGTCGCCTCCCGTGCCTATTCTATGGTACATACAGCCATCTATGATGCTTGGGCTGCTTACGATCCATTAGCAGTAGGAACTCAGTTAGGAGATGATCTACAACGTCCTGAATCTGAAAATACAGAAGCTAATAAAGCTGAAGCAATGAGTTTTTCTGCTTACCGGGTGCTGACAGATTTATTCCCCGATCAAGTAGAAATTTTCAATGGAGTAATGGCTAATCTAAGCTTAGACCCCAACAACACTACTACCGATCCTACTACTCCTGCTGGCATTGGTAACGTTTCCGGTCAAGCACTATTAGCATTCCGTCATAATGATGGTTCTAACCAATTAGGAAATAACCCCAATGGTGATGGTACTCCCTACTCCGACATCAGTGGTTATCAACCTCAAAATCCTGCTGGAGATCCTACTAACATAGAGCTTTGGACTCCCGAAAACGTTCCTATTGACGATCCTAATGCTCCAGTCCAAAACTTCCTGACTCCACAATGGGGTAATGTGACACCCTTTGGCCTCGAATCAGGTGACGAACTACAACCAGTAGCACCAGAACCATTTTTGCTGGTAGATGGTGAAGTAGACTTGGATGCAGGTACAATTACTTTGGTAGACCAGTCTGTAGTTCCAATTAGTAAAGATATTATTGGCACTATTATCAATCCTGAATTTATTGCCCAAACAGAAGAGGTAGTTAATTTTAGCGCCAACCTGACAGACGAACAAAAGTTAATTGCGGAATTTTGGGAAGATGGCGGTGGTACATCTTTCCCACCAGGAACCTGGATGAGTTTCGGTCAATTTGTTTCTGCCAGAGATGAGCATACGTTAGATCAGGACGTCGAACTATTCTTTAATTTAGGTAACGCGGTATTTGATGCTGGTGTTGCGACTTGGGAAGCTAAAGTTAACTACGACTATGCTCGTCCAGTACGCACAGTGCGCGAATTAGGCGAACAGGGTTTGATTGGGGAATTTAATGAAGAGCTTGGTGGTTATGCTATTGAAGCTTGGGCAGGTCCAGGAGAAGGAACCCAAACAATTCTAGCAACTGATTTCCTCACCTATCAAACTCCTGGTAGCGATCCTTCTCCTCCTTTTGCTGAATATGTATCTGGTCATAGCACTTTCAGCGCTGCTGGTGCAGAAATTCTCCAACGGTTTACTGGCGATGATGAATTCGGTGCTTCGGTAACTTTTGCTCCTGGTGAGTCTCGTTTTGAACCTGGTGTAACACCAACAGAAACTGTAACTCTGGAGTGGGATACTTTCAGCGAAGCTTCTGATGAGGCTGGTTTTTCTCGTCTTTACGGAGGCATTCACTTTGAGGATGGCGATGTGAATGGTAGGTCTCTGGGGCGACAGGTAGCGGGAGAAGTCTGGGAAGAAGCTCAGTCTCTAGTTACCCCCAATAAGATACTTGGTACAACTGGAGATGATGAGTTAATTGGAACTGATGCAAGTGAATACATACATAGCGGTCGTGGCGATGATATTATTGAAGGTTTGGATGGTAATGATTTAATCCATTCCGGCAAAGGTGACGATATAATTAATGCTGGTGCCGGTCGCGATATTATTGGTGCTGATAAGGGTGATGATATAATCACTGGTGGAACTGGTGCAGATATGTTTGACTTCCGGAGTGATTATGGGGATGATATTATCACTGATTTTGAAGACGGAATTGATTTGATTCGTTTAAGGAGTGGTCTGGAATTCGAGGATTTGACAATTGCTCAGGTGGGCAGCGACACTAGCATTACTGGTGAGGAACTTTCTATTACTTTGCAAGGTGTAGCGGCAACCGATATCGGTAGTGATGATTTTGTCGAGATTTTCGCTTAAGCAACGGCTTGAAGAACCTGCCGGAAGCAACAATTTTTTTGAAATTAAAATTCTCAAAAATGCCGAGATATACCGCTACGCGCAAGTTATAAGTCAAAAGCAATCTATAACTGAGTTTTAAGATTTACCAATGTCCTAAGCTATTTGCCTAGTGCTATAAGTTTCATAATTGAATAAAAATACTACCCTTGTAGGGACGTTTCATGGAACGTCCCTACTATGCTCTATGAACTATGAAAACGCCTTTCATTAATTGATAATTAGATAATGGATAATTGATAATTACCTCTGGTTAAAACCGTGAGGGAATTGAAGATAAGGAAATATCCTAGCACTTTTCTCTTGGTCGATTGGATATG